>CAXNGP010000190.1:0-4965 GCA_964201845.1 Pirellulales bacterium | reverse complement strand
GCGGTAGTAGGTCTGCTCCGTCACGCCGATCTTCTTCACAGCCTCGGCGACAGTCTTGCCCCTACCCAGCTCAACTTCGACCTCTCGAAGCTTGGGGATGATGACCTCCGCCTGCTCCGCTTTTCCTCGTGGCATTTCTTGCCCTCCCTCGGTTATGGCCACCCAGGATTCTCGCTCCCGGAGTGGCCTCGATTAAGGGGGGCAGGTCAGTATCTCGCTGGACGCCTTCTGGACCACGCCCCCCGATCTGGCGAAGCTGCTCGAGAGTTTCAAGACGCGGGGGCTGAAGCCTTCGTTCTGGGTGGTCGTAGGAGAGCCCGGCGTAAGTGAACAGGACGCGAAGGTGAAGCTTGCCGCTGAAGCTCTTCGGCCTCTTGCCGAAACCCTGGCGAAGGCGGGCTGCCGCGTCTCCATCTACAACCACGGCGGCTGGGGAGGCGAGCCCGAAAACATGGTGGCGGTGTGCGAGGCCCTCGGCATGCCGAATGTCGGCATCGTCTACAACCAGCACCACGGCCACAGCCACCTGCCGCGATTTAAGGAGGCGCTCGCGAAGATGCTGCCGCACCTGCACTTCTTGAACCTCAACGGCATGACCGCCGAGGGGGACAAGAAGGGCAAGAAGATCCTCGTCATCGGCCAGGGCGACCTCGACGTGGCCCTTGCGAAGACGATCTGCGAGAGCGGCTACACCGGCCCGATCGGAGTCCTCAACCACACCAGCCACGACGCCGAGGCCCGGCTCCTCGACAACGTCGAGGGGCTCGACTGGGTCGTCGGCGAACTCACCGCGAAGCCGCTCCCGAAGCCCACGCCGCGGACGCCGTAGGACGGGCGTCCCGCCTTTCGGTTTTCACGTAGGACAGGCTTTAGCCTGTCTCTTATTCCTGCCCGTCTGAAGCCTGTCCTCAGGTCAGGCCCGCGGCGATCGATCCCAAAAAAAGGCCTGGAAACGGCTCCCAAGACCAGGGGTTCGCGTCTATGATGCGAAGGGTAGCCGCCGATCGACCTGTCGGGTCCGCGTCGTGCCGAGTTCGGCGCGACGGCGACGCGGATCTGTTCCACAGCGTGGGGCAATCCACATGGTGCATGGCGTTTCCCTCGTCGGGCGGCCGTTCGCGGCCCGCGCGGCCCGGCTTTTCCTGGGCGGCCTGCTTGCCCTCGTCGCCCTGCCAGCCGCGGCCATCGATTTCGCGCACGACGTCGTGCCGCTCCTCACGAAGCACTGCGGCGAGTGCCATGTCGGCGACGCCAAGCAGGGCGGCTTCTCGATGAACACCCGCGAGGACCTGCTCGCCGGCGGCGATTCGGGCGTGCCTGGCTTCGTGACCGGCAAGGCCGCCGAGAGCGAGATCATCCGCCGGATCACGAGCACCGATCCAGACGAGCGCATGCCGAGCGACGGAGATCCGCTCCCGCCCGAGGCGATCGCCGTGTTTCGTGAATGGATCGACGAACAGGCGCCGTGGGAGCCCGGCTTCGCCTTCACGCGGACCACCTGGGAGCCGCCACTGAGGCTGCGCGAGGTCACCCTGCCTACGGCGCAGGAGGGCCGCACCAATCCGGTCGACCGGATCGTCGACGCCTACTGGCAAGAGAAGGGCGTGGAGCGTCCGCCCCGGTGCGACGACCGCACGTTCATCCGCCGGGCGAGCCTCGATCTCGTCGGCCTCCTGCCCGATCCCGACCGCGTAGCCCGGTTCGTGGCCGACTCCAACCCCGGCAAGCGCGAGGCGCTCGTCCGGGAATTGCTCGACGACCGTTTCGCCTACGCAGAGCACTGGATGACGTTTTGGAACGACCTCCTCCGCAACGACTACACGGGCACGGGGTTCATCACCGGCGGCCGGCGGCAGATCACCACCTGGCTCCACCGCTCGCTCGTGGCGAACCAGCCCTACGACCAGTTCGTGCGGGAATTGATCGCGCCCTCCGACGAATCGCGCGGCTTCATCGACGGCATCGTGTGGCGCGGCACCGTGAACGCCAGCCAGACGGTGCCGATCCAGTTTGCCCAGAACGTCGGCCAGACGTTCCTCGGCATCAACCTCAAGTGCGCGAGTTGCCACGACTCGTTCGTCGACCGTTGGAAGCTCCAGGAAACCTACGATTTCGCCGCGATCATGACGGAGCAGCCCCTGGAGCTGCACCGCTGCGAGAAGGCCACCGGCACGATGGCCACGCCGGGCTGGATGTTCGCCGACCTGGGCCAGATCGATCCCGCCGCCGCGCCACGGCAACGGCTCGAGCAGTTGGCGTTACTGCTCATCAATCCTGACAACGGCTGGCTCTCGCGGAACCTCGTCAACCGCCTCTGGCACCGGCTCATGGGCCGCGGCCTCGTGCATCCCGTCGACAGCCTGCGGCTCACGCCCTGGAGCGAAGACCTGCTCGACGTGCTCGCCGCAGACCTCGTGGCATCGAAGTGGGACGTGAAGCACGTCCTCGCCACGATCTGCACGTCGGAGGCCTACGGCGCGATCACCCCGCCCGTCGCCGGCCAGCCGCAGGGCAGTGACTACGTCTTTCAGGGTCCGCTGCCGCGCCGGATGACGGCGGAGCAGTTCACCGATGCCGTCTGGCAACTCACGGACTCGGCTCCCGTCGCACCGGAGGCGAACGTGCAGCGGCTCCTGCCCGAGCCAGGCGGCCCACCGCCGGCGGCCCCGCAGGCTGCATGGATCTGGTCCAACCCGCAGGGCACCACGGAGCAGGGCCAGACCCTCGCGTTCCGGAAGTCGTTTACGCTGCCGGCGGCGGCCTCCAACGCCATGCTCGTCGCGCTCGCTGACAACTCGGCAACGGTGTTCCTCAACGGGGCGAAGGTCGTGCCCGTCGAGCACTGGCAGACTCCCGCGCTGGCGCCGGTCACCAACCGGCTCCGAGCCGGCGACAACGAGATCACGGTCGTGGTCGTCGACGCAGGCGGGCTCGCCGGCCTGCGGCTCGAACTCCTCGTGCGGCTCGCCGACGGCGCGGCGGCGGTGGTGGCCACCGACGCATCGTGGCAGTGGTCGGCGACACTGCCGAACAAGGCCGGGGCCTACCCACCGGGCAAGCGGCCGACCGACTGGCAGGCCGCGGCGCCGGTGGCAAACACTTCAGCCTGGGCCAGTAGCGACGAGGCGTTCGCGGCCCGGGTCGGGGCCTGCGGCGACCCGCGGCCGCTGCCGATGGTCCGGGCGGTGCTCGTGAAGTGCACGCCCCTGATGGCGGCCCTCGGGCGGCCAAACCGCGACCAGGTGGTGACGAGCCGGCCGCCGGACCTGACCACCCTGGAGGCCATCCAGTTGGCAAACGAGGAAAGCCTGGCCGATGAGTTCACCCGCGGGGGCGCCACCGTGCTCCAGAAGCGCGGGCCCTTGGCCGATGGAATCGTGGAGTGGATCTTCGCGGCCGCGCTCAGCCGCCCCCCGACGCCCGACGAGGCCGCGGCCGCCCGCGATCTGCTCGGGAATGCACCGACCAAGGAGAGCGTCGCCGACTGCCTGTGGGCGATGACGATGCTGCCCGAATTCCAGTTGATTCGCTAGGAGAAAACCGATGCAGACTCGACGTGAGCTTCTCAAGGGTTTTGCGACGGCCGCCGCGGCCACGATGGCCCTGCCCGAGCCTCGGGCTCGGGCCGCCACCGCCCAGATCGTCCATCCAGCCGCCCGGGCCGACGCGATCATCGTGATCTGGATGGCCGGCGGCATGGCGGCCCCCGACACGTTCGATCCCAAGAAATACAAGCCGTTCGAGCCGGGGCTCGCCGTCGCCGACGTGATCAGCACGTTTCCCGCCATCCCCACCGCGATCGACGGCGTGAAGATCTCGAGCGGCCTGCCGGAGATCGCCAGCGTGCTCGACCGGGCCACGCTCATCCGCTCGCACGTGCAGCCCGACCTGGGCAGCATCCTCCACTCGCGGCACCAATACCACTGGCACACCGGCTACGTGCCGCCGCAGACGGTCGCCTGCCCGCACCTCGGGGCATGGATGAGCCGCGTGCTCGGGCCGCGCAACCCCGTGATGCCCGCGTTCGTGAACGTCGGTCAGCGGCTCGAGGGGATCGGCGAGAACGAGGAGATCAAGGCCTTCACGACGGCTGGCTTCTTCGGCAGTGAATACGGCCCGATGAACCTGCCCTACCCGGAGCAGGCGGCCCTCGCCGTGCGGCCGCCGAGCGGCATGCAGCCGGGCCGCTTCGCCAGCCGCTACGAGAGCTTCAAGAAGCTCGTCAAGTCGGCGCCCAATGCAGCCTTCACGAGCGACTACCACCAGGAGTCGATGCTCCGCAGCCTCGAGAACGCCCACCGGCTGCTCGGGGCCAAGGAGAAGGATGCATTTGACATCACGCTCGAGCCGCAGGAGGTCCGCGATCGCTACGACATGGGAGGCGACGACGGCCGCTTCGGCCGTGGCTGCCTGCTCGCCCGGCGGCTCGTCGAGAACGGGGCCCGCTACGTGGAGGTGACGACGGAATACATCCCGTTCGTCCACTGGGACACACACGAACGCGGCCACGAACGCGTGGCCAAGCTCCACCAGATGGTCGATCGCCCGATCGCGACGCTCGTCCGCGAGCTCGAGGAGCGGGGCCTGCTCGACCGCACGCTCGTGGTCATCGCCAGCGAGTTCAGCCGCGACATGATCACGGAGGGCCAGCCCGGCTCGACGGCCAACGACCAGGCCACCTCGCCCAAAGACTTTCTCCAGAAGCCCGAGCACTATGGCCAGCACCGGCACTTCACGGGCGGCTCGTCCGTGGTCCTGTTCGGCGGCGGCGTGAAGCGGGGGTTCGTCTACGGCAAGACCGCCGACGAGCGGCCGTGCATGGCCGTGGAGAATCCCGTCACTGTCACCGACCTGCACGCCACGCTGTTCACGGCGATGGGCGTCAGCCCGAAGACGGTGTTCGAGATCGAGAGCCGGCCCTTCTACGCCACCGAGGACGGCAAGGGGAAAGCCGTCGAGGCGATC
>CAXNGP010000189.1:0-5020 GCA_964201845.1 Pirellulales bacterium | reverse complement strand
TGTTCGGCACGGCCTCCGAGGGAGGTGTCGAGACGGCTCGTCCACGCGAGGTCGGCCAAAGGGGTCCAGCCGCGGGGCGTGAGAGTCTGTGCCGCACTCGACGCGACAAAGGACGGGCGTACACGTTTGAAGGCCGGCTGGATAGGCCGCAGCGACCACCGAAGCCACGCCGAGAAAAGCAGCCGTGATCACCATTCCACTCCCTGCGGCTGCCACACCCGCGCCCCACCCGGGCGCGGCGCGGGTGGCTCTGCCCGGCGTCGGCGCTTTGCTAGGCTCCAGTCATGCCCAGCCCCGCGCCCGACCCGCTCACCTCCCGACCGCTCACCATCTGGCTGGTCAACCCCTTCGACGACATCCCCGGCGAAGGGATCCCGCCGCTCCGCTACTGGTCGCTGGCCCGGGTGCTCGTGGCCCGGGGCCACGATGTGACCTGGTGGACCGCCACCTGGAGCCACCGCCGCAAGGCCATCCGCACCGCCCCGCTCGGGATCCGCGAGGACGAGGGGTTCACCGTGCGGCTGGTGGCCACGCGGCCGTATGACAAAAACGTCTCGCTGGCCCGGCTGAACAGCCACAAAGACTTCGGCCGCACGTTCGAACGGCTGGCCAACGAAGGCGTCTCGTCGGGGCAGCTCGACCGCCCCGACATCATCCTCGCCAGCCTCCCGCCCCTCGAGAGCCCCGAGGCAGGGCTGCGGCTTGCCCGCAAGCTCGACGCCACCTTCATCCTCGACGTCCAGGACCTCTGGCCCGAGACGTTCGAACGGATCCTGCCCGGCCCCGGGTTGCTGCGGCGACTCCTGGCCCCGCTGCTCCTGGGCAACATGGCCGGCCGCCGCCAAGCCCTCGTGGCCGGAGCCGACGCCCTCGCCGCCGCGACGGCCACCTACGCCGAGGCCGCGTTTGCGACCGCTCCGGCCGACACGCCCCGGCACGTCTGCCCCGTTGGGGCGTATGTGGACGAGTTTCCCCGGCCGCCCCACGTCATGGAACAGATTCCCGCGGCCTCGGCTGCCGCGGGCGCCGAGCAACCCGCCGTGATCCAGGGGCTCTTCGCGGGCGGGGCCGCCGCCGGGCCCGTCGAGTGTGTCTACTCCGGCAGCCTGGAGGCCGGCCAAGACATCGAGATCCTCCCTGCCGTGGCCCGCCAACTCTCGGCCAGGGGGGTCGCCGCGACGATCCACGTGGCGGGCTCCGGCAAGTACGAGGCGATGCTCCGGCGAGCCGCGGCCGCCGAGGGCTCCTGCCGGCTGGTCGTTCACGGGCTGCTCGGGCGGCGCGACTACGTGGGCCTCCTCGGTCGGTGTCAGGCTGGGCTCGTGTGTGTGAAGCCAGAGAGCATGGTGGCCCTGCCCAACAAGGCCTGCGACTACGCGGCGGCCGGGTTGGCCCTCGTCAACTCCCTGCCCGGCGAACTGCAGGCGATGATCGACCGCTCCGGCGCGGGAGTGGCCTACACGGCCGGCGACGCCGTCTCGCTGACAGCCGTGATCGCGGGCCTCGCGGCCGACCGAAAGCGGCTCGCCGCGATGCGGCAGGCAGCCCGCCGTCTGGCCGAGCGCGAGCTCGACCGCGAGAAGACCTACGCCACCTTCGCCGACTGGATCGAGACGATCCACGGCGGCGGGTGAGCGGGGCGCATCGGGGCCCGCGGACTGTGGTCCGCGAACCGCAGCGCCAGGCCTTTTCGGCGGAGCGGAGCTCCGCCGCTACGGAATGTTGCGGCCGGGGCAGGCCGGGGCTATGATGTACAGGCGTCAACTGCTTCAGGAGCTTGCCCTATGAATGCCGATGCGATCCGCGAGTTTGTTCGCCGGGAGCCGTTCGAGCCATTCGTGATCCGGATGTCGAACGGCGAGAGCCACGAGGTGCGGCACCCGGAGTGCTTGATCGTCGGGGCGAACAGAGCGGTCGTCTACTATCCGCGCGATGATCGATTTGTGTACTGCGCGTTGATTCACATCAACGCCGTCGAGACCCTGCAGGCCACGTGACGCGACTGCGGGCATCGACCACGACTGCCGCGACTCCTGCTCGCTGAGTCAGAACGACGTCGTCGGGGCCCGGGCGGCATTGCGGAGGTAGCTCCCCAGGACGACCAGCGCGATCCGTCGCGACCAGTGGCTCTCGATCCGTGGGTTTTTCAGGTCTTGCCAGAGCCGGCGGATCGTCTTGCCCTCAAACAGCGGGTTGTCAGCCAGCGACTCCACCGCCGCCTCGCAGGTGTCGTGGATGCCGCCCCGCATCCAGACGTCGACCGGCAGGGTGAAGCCCGTCTTCGGCCGGTCGAACACCTGGCGGGGCAGGGAATCCCGAATCGCCTCCCGCAGCAGGTGTTTCGGCCGTGAGCCCGGCGGGGAGCGCACGCCTCCCGGCAGGCCGCACACGTAGTTGACGACCTCGCGGCCCAGGAAGGGCACCCGCAGCTCGAGCGAGTGGGCCATCGAGTTGACGTCGGAATCCCGTAACAGCGTGTTGCCCATGTAGAGCGACATCTCCACCTGGCTCACGTCGTGGAAAGGGTCACCGCTCGGCTCGAAGGCGCCGCAGGCCTGGTCGGGCAGCCAGTCCGCCGACAGCCCGAGGGCCGGGGCCGCGAAGCCGAGCACCGCCATCCGGTCGTCGAGATAGAGACGCCGCGCGAAGATGGCCAGATCGGCCGGCGACGCTCCCCGTTCCACCATCTCGACCGCCTTCGCCCGCTTCATCGCCGGCAAGGCTGCAAAAGCCACCTGCGCGGCGGCCCGCCGCGCGGCCCGGGGAACCCACGCCAGCGGCCGCATCCAACGCTGCAGCTTCGCCGCCCGATCGAAGATCGCATAGCCGCCGAAGAGTTCGTCGGCACCGAGGCCCGAGAGCGCCACGGTGATCCCGCGATCCCGCGCCGCCCCGCTCACGATGAACGTGTTCAGCCCGTCGATGCTCGGCCGGTCGGCCGACCGCAGCCACTCCGTGAACTGGCTCACGGCCCATTCGTCGTCGACGATCGTCTGGAAGTGTCGCGTCCCGAGCATGTTCGCCGTCTGGGCCGCGGCCGCCGTCTCGTCGGCCTCCCCCTGCACCTCGAATCCGACGCTGAAGGTCTGCACCGCGCCATGCTGGGGCTGGGCGAGGGCCGCGATCGCGGCGCTGTCGATGCCGGCCGAGAGAAACACCCCCAGCGGCACGTCGGCCATACACTGCCGCTGGATCGAGCCGGCCAGCAGGTCGAGCGTGGTCGCGGGGGCCGCAGAGGCCAAGGCCGCCGCCGGATCGATCCGCGGGAAACGCCAGTAGCGGCGGCCGGCCGTCCGCCCGCCCCGGAGCTCGTCGAGGCCGATCCACTCGAGCGATGCCGCCGGCAGCGAACGCACGTACCGGTGCACCGTGAGCGGATCCTGAGGCGCCCCGTAGGCGAGGAAGGTGGCGATGCCCGCCGGGTCGAGCTCGGTCGGCACGAGCCCCGAGGCGAGCACCGGCCGCACCTCGCTGGCAAACACGACGGCGTCGCGCACCCGGGCCACATAGAGCGGCTTGATGCCCAGCGGCCCGCGGGCCAGGAGCACCCGCCGCGTGGCGGCGTGGTAGAAGGCGAAGGCAAACATCCCGTCGAGTTCGTCGAGGGCTGCCTCGCCCCACTCGGAGAGGGCGTGGAGCAAGACCTCCGAGTCGCCCGTGGAGTGGAACACGTGCCCCTTCGCCAGCAGCCGGGCCCGCAGGTCGGCGTAGTTGTAGATCTCGCCGTTGAAGACGATCACGTCGCCCGTGGCGGGATTCACCATCGGCTGATGACCGGTCGGCGAGAGGTCGAGGATCGCCAGCCGCCGGAACCCGAAGGCCGCGACCGGGCCGGCCGGGTCGTTCGTGAGCGGCATCTCGGCGAAGCCATCGTCGTCCGGACCGCGATGCACCATCGCCCGCGCCATCCGCTCGGTGGCGGCGCGGCCCTGCTCGGCCGGAAACCCGATCACCCCGCAGATGCCGCACATGACGACGCTTGACCGAAGGAAACTCGATCTCACTGCGCCGCGGCGACCAAAACCGTTCTGTTCCCCGACTGGCCGACAGTCCCCGAAATCTACCACGGTTGTGGGGGACAATCATGCCGCACCGGCAGGCGTCGGGATTGGCAGCCGGATTGTTCAAAACCCGTGCGGACCGCAGGCCCCGGTCGACCGCTGTGCGGCGTGTGTTAGGCTCCCCGATCCATGGTGCAGAACACCGGCATTGCAGACCCTCCCCGGTCGCTCGGGGCCACGCTCGCCCACCTCGGCCCAGGCGTGATCCTGGCGAGTTCCATCGTCGGCTCGGGCGAACTGATTGCCACGACCTCCGTCGGGGCCACCGCCGGCTTCGCCCTGCTCTGGCTCATCCTGATCGGCTGCGCCATCAAGGTGGCGGCCCAGATCGAGATCGGGCGCGCCACCCTCGCCGGCGGCCGCACTCCCCTGGCCGCCTTCGATCGGGTGCCCGGGCCGCGGATCGGCGGCCGCAACTGGATCTGGTGGGGCTGGGCCGCCATGACCGCGCTGATCCTGCTCCAGCAGGGTGGCATCGTGGCCGGCGTGGCGCAGTCGCTCGCCGCGGCCGTTCCCGTCACACCGGCCGGCCGCGTCTGGAACCGCGCCTACGACGAGCTCGCCGCCGCCCGCATCGCGGCGGCCGCCGCAGGCCGCCAGGGCGATGCCGCCGCGGAGGCAGAGGCGGCCGCGCGGCTGGCGGCCGCCAAAGCCGCCGCGGCCGAGCTTGCGCGGCCCTCCGACACCACCTGCTGGGCCGTGGTCACCGGGATCGTCACGGCCGGGCTGTTGCTCGTGGGCCGCTACCGGCTCATCGAACAGATCTCACTCGTGCTCGTGGCCGCCTTCACGATCGTCACCGTCACCGCGCTGGCGCTCCTCCAGCGCAACCCCGCCTGGGCCATCAGCGGAGCGGAACTGGCTCAGGGGCTGCTGCCTTCGATCCCGCCCGCCCACGGCGGTCGCTCGCCGTTGGCCGTGGGATTGGCCGCCTTCGGGATCATCGGCGTGGGGGCGAG
>CAXNGP010000188.1:0-5041 GCA_964201845.1 Pirellulales bacterium | reverse complement strand
GCCTGCACGACTCCGGCGTCAGCTACCGCGGCGTGGGGAGCGACTCGATAGGCACCGGGGGCCCAGGGGCCACGACGGCGCCCGGTGGCAGTTGCTCGGCCGGGATCGGCTGGCCGTAGATCGGGCCGGACGGCACGGCCGGAGAGGCCGGCGCCGCCATCCCGGCGGCGGGAGGCTCGTAGTAGGGCGCGGCCTGGGGCATCGGCTGCACGCCCAGCTTCGCCAGCAGCTTGCCGAGCATCCGCTGCTCGAGCAGCGGGTCGCGGCCCAACGGGATCCAGCCCGCCGACGGCGTCGGGGCGGCGACCGGTCGCGGCTGGTCGCCCACCTGTTGGCCGAGCGTCGGCAGCGGGGTGCCGTAGCGATAGAGCGAGTCGTCGTTGCGAAACGAGGCGCCGCCGGCCGTGGCCCGCATCGGCCGCGAGAGATACTCGAGCTCCTTGCTGACCACCACCTCCACCCGCCAGCCCGCCGGGTCGGGGATCAGCCGCATCGTGCCGATCCGGCGGATCGATTGGAGCGTCGATTCCCAGCGCTCGTTCCAGCCGACCGAGTCGCCCCGCCAGGGCTCGAGAACGGTGGCCCCGGTCTGCGGAAAGGTGTCGATCCGGCCTTCCGTGGGCACGCCGGCCGCGAACACCACCCGCTGCTCCGACTGCACCTTGAAGTAGTCGTCGGTCACGTCGACCATCTTGGTCCAGACCAGCTCGGCATCCAGCGGCGGGATCACGACGGCATTCTGCGGACCGGCCGGCGGCCCCGGCAGCACCGGACCACCGGGCCCCACCACGGCCCCTTCGGGCAGGGGCATGAACGGGTCGGCCTGCATCGTGGCGGGCGGCGGCAGCGGCGCCTGCCCGGGCGCACTCGGGGCGGCGAGGGTCGCCAAGACCGCCACGAAAAGAGAGCGCCGCACCATCGACAAGCCTGCCTGGGCCGGAGAGGCTGGGATGGTCGCGAACGCCCCCTGCGGCTTCAAGGCCGGTTTTCCGCGGAAAACGGCCCCGGTGGCCGGGCTCGGAGCCCCGGCCGCCGTCATTCGTCGGTGACACAGCCCTGCGACGCCGGGGCCACGCAGCGGATGTACTTGGCAAGGATGCCCCGCGTCGCCTTCGGTGCCGGCTGCCGCCACGCCGCCCGCCGCCGGGCGAACTCGGCCTCGTCCACTTCGGCGTCGATCGTCGCCGCCTCCGCGTCGATCACCACCACGTCGCCGTCTCGCACCAGCGCGATCGGCCCGCCGTCCTGGGCCTCGGGAACGACGTGGCCCACGATGAAGCCGTGCGAGCCCCCCGAGAACCGGCCGTCGGTGATCAACGCCACGTCATTGCCCAGACCGGCACCCACGAGCGCCGAGGTGGGCGTCAGCATCTCGGGCATGCCCGGCCCCCCCTTCGGACCCTCGTACCGAATGATCACGACGTCGCCCCGCGCGATGCCACCCTGCTCGAGCGCCGCGAGCATCGCCTCCTCGCTGTCGAACACGCGGGCCGGGCCGCGGAATCGCGAGCCCTCCTTGCCGGTGATCTTGGCGACGGCCGACCCGGGGGCGAGGTTGCCGTGGAGGATCGAGATGTGGCCGGTGGCCTTCAGCGGCTCCTCGACCGGACGAATGATCTTCTGGCCGGGCTTCAGCCCCTTGTTGGAGGCGAGGTTCTCGGCCAGCGTCTTGCCCGTGATCGTGAGGCAGTCGCCGTCCATCAGGCCCTTGTCGAGCATGTACTTCATGAAGCCGCTCGTGCCGCCGATGGAATGGAGATCCTCCTGGACGAACTTCCCGCTCGGCTTCAGGTCGGCCAGGTAGGGGATCCGCCGGGCGACCTTCTGGAAGTCGGCCGGCGTGAGCTCCACCTCGACGGCCCGGGCCATCGCGATCAGGTGCAGGACGGCGTTGGTCGAGCCGCCGAGGGCCATGATGGTGACCATCGCGTTCTCGAAGGCGCGGCGGGTCATGATGTCGCGGGGCTTGAGATCCAGCTCGAGAAGGTGGAGCGCCGCCGCGCCGGCCCGCAGGCACTCCTGCTCCTTGTCGGGATGCTCGGCGGGAATCGAGGCCGAGTCGGGCAGGGCCATGCCGAGGGCCTCGATCGCCGTGGCCATGGTGTTGGCCGTGTACATCCCGCCGCAGGCGCCCGCTCCGGGGCAGGCATGGCGGACGATGTCACTCCGGCGGCCGTCGTCGATCCGCCCGGCGACATACTCGCCGTAACACTGGAAGGCCGAGACGATGTCGAGCGTCGTGCCGTCGGCCAGATGGCCGGGCTTGATCGTGCCGCCATAGACCATCAGGGCCGGGCGGTTGAGCCGGCCCATCGCGATCAGACAGCCGGGCATGTTCTTGTCGCAGCCGGGGATCGCCACCAGGGCGTCGTACCACTGGGCGTGCATCACCGTCTCGATCGAATCGGCGATCACGTCCCGGGAGGGCAGCGAGTAGCTCATCCCCTCCGTGCCCATCGAGATCCCGTCACTGACCCCGATCGTGTTGAACCGCATCCCCACCATGCCGGCGGCCACCACGCCCTCGCGGACCTTCGCGGCGAGCCGGTCGAGGTGCATGTTGCAGGTGTTGCCCTCGTACCACATGCTCGCGATCCCGACCTGCGGCTTGTCGAGGTCGGCCTGCGTCAGGCCGGTGCCGAGCAGCATCGCCTGGGAGGCTCCCTGGGAACGGGGCTGGGTGATCCGGGCACTGGTGCGATTCAAGCTGGCCATGAAGGTCGGTTCCTCGGCGAAGGCGTCAGGGGCGAAGGCGTCAGGGGCGTTTCCGAGGGCAGGATAGTATGCTCGGACAGCCCGTGAAAGCGGCCCGCCCCACCCCCGTGCCTCGCCCCTGCCCGTGCCTCCTGCCTTTGTCTATTTCGATCTCGGCAACGTCATCGCCAGCTTCGATCGCGAGCGGGCTTTCCGCGGGATGGCGGAACTGTGCGGCGCCGACGTCTCCCGCGTGCGCGCGGCGGTGATGGAGGGCCTCCAGGCCGATCTGGAGCGGGGCACGATCGAATGGCCTGCCTTTCACGCCGAGTTCAGCCGCCGGACAGGCACCCGGAGCGACCCGGGGGCCCTGGCCGCGGCCGCCGCCGAGATGTTCGAACTCAACGTCGGCATCCTCCCGGTCGTCGCGGCCCTGCAGCGCCGCCGGATCCCGATCGGGATCCTCTCCAATACCTGCGACCTTCACTGGCGGCACCTGCTCGGCCGCGGCTGGGGCATCCTGCCCGGCGGCTTCCACCCCGTCATCCGCAGCTACGAGATCGGCGCCTCGAAGCCCGAGCCGGCGATCTTCGAGCGGGCGGCCGAACGGGCCGGCACACCGCCCGAGCGGATCTTCTTTTGCGACGACCTGCCCGAGCACGTCGCCGCCGCCCGCGCGGCCGGCTGGGACGCGGAGCTCTTTACGTCGGCCCCGCGGCTTGCCGACCAGTTGGCCCGCCGCGGGATTCGCCTCGGGCTGTGAGACGGCTCGACCGCTCGGGCGGGCGACCTCGTGCCCCCGGCTCGCGCGGGGGCCTTCAGCCCGGGCCGGCACGGTCGGCGAGCACCGCTGCGAGTTGGCGCTCCTGGAACCTGCCCTCCAGCACCACCTCGCCGTCGATCTCCAGAACGGGCACCCGCAGCCCGTACCGCGTTGCGGCCTCGGGAGCTTCATCCACGTCGACCAGCGCGGCCGGCACACCGCGGGCGGCGAGCAGGTCTTCGGCCTCCTCGCAGAGATGGCAGCCGCGGCGGGTGTAGAGCAGAATCCGCATCGTTCGCATCCCGGGCTTCGTGCTACGCTCGTGTTGTACCCGCGGGGCACCCCATGGCCGAATCCGTCCAGTCCATCGCCGACTTTCTCGCCGTCGTCCGCAAGAGCGGACTGGTGGAGGAATCCCGGTTGGCGGAAGCCGTGGCCGACTGGACCGATCCGTCGATCGACCTGCCCGACGCGCTGCCCCAGGCGCTGATCGACGCCGAACTGCTCACCCAGTGGCAGGTCGACCAGCTCCGCAAGGGGAAGCACAAGGGCTTCATGCTGGGCAAGTACCGACTGCTCCGCCTGCTCGGGGCCGGGGGCATGAGCAGCGTCTACCTCGCGGAAAACACGACGCTCCGGAAGCAGGTCGCGATCAAGGTGCTCCCGATCAAGCGGGTCGAGCAGAGCTCGTTTCTGGCCCGGTTCGAGCGGGAGGCCCAGGCCGCCTTCGGGCTCGGCCACCAGAACATCGCCCGGGCGTTCGACCTCGACACCGCCGGTTCGGTGCACTTCATCGTGATGGAGTACATCGACGGAATCGATCTCCACGCCAAGGTGAAGCAGGACGGTCCGCTCGAGATCCGCGACGCCGTCGACTACCTCCGCCAGGCGGCCATCGGCCTCCACTACGCCCACGGCGAGGGGCTGGTGCATCGCGACATCAAGCCGGCCAACCTGATCCTCGACCGCAAGGGAGTGGTTCGAATCCTCGACCTCGGCCTGGCCCTGGCCAGCGACGACGACAAGCAGGCGTCGCTGACCCGCGAGCACGACGAAAAGGTGCTCGGCACGGCCGACTACCTCGCTCCGGAGCAGGCCACCGACAGCCACACGGCCGACCGCCGCAGCGACATCTACGCGCTGGGCTGCACGCTCCACTACCTGATCGTGGGCCGCGCGCCCTTCGCCCAGGGCAAGCTGGCCGAACGGATCCAGGCCCACGTGAACAAGCCGCCGCCCAACATCCTCGAGGAGCGGCCCGATGTTCCGCCGCCGCTCGCCGATCTCTACTTCCGGATGATGGAGAAGCACCCCGACGCGCGCCCGCAGACCGCCGAGGAGGTGGCCAACGCGCTCGGCGCGTGGCTCAAGGCGACCGAAAAGACGCCCAGCGCGGCCCCGGCCGGGCCACCCCGCCGGGGGCCGCCTCGGCGCGGGGACGGTCCGCCGCCCGGTCCCGCCCCGGTCTTCCGACACGGCCCGGGAAGCGGCGGCTCGAGTTCCGTCTCGCTCGGTGGATCCGGGCCGCGGCGGCCCGCCGGCCAGCCCGACTCCGGCAGCCTCGTCTTCACGCCACCGCCGTCG
>CAXNGP010000187.1:0-5048 GCA_964201845.1 Pirellulales bacterium | reverse complement strand
GGCGGGTCTGGCATGCCGTCCGCACAGCGGCCGGCGGCAAGCCGGCCGCGACGATCACGGGCAGCCCGGAGGTGTATCTGCGGGAGCTCGGCTGGCGGGAGTTCGCCAGCCACCTGATCTATCACTTTCCGCACACGAGCGACGCGCCCCTGCGGGCCGACTACGCCGCGTTTCCCTGGGTGAAGGATCCGGTGGGCCTGCGGGCCTGGCAGCGCGGGCGGATGGGCTACCCGGTGGTGGACGCCGGCATGCGGCAGCTCTGGGCCACCGGCTGGATGCACAACCGCGTGCGGATGATCGTGGCGAGCTTCCTGGTGAAAGACCTGCGGATCTCATGGCTCGAGGGCGCCCGCTGGTTCTGGGACACGCTCGTCGACGCCGATCTCGCCGCCAACACACTCGGCTGGCAGTGGGCCGCCGGCTGCGGGGCCGACGCCGCTCCCTACTTCCGGATCTTCAATCCCACGAGCCAGGGCGTGAAGTTCGACCCCGATGGAGCGTACGTGCGGCGGTGGGTGCCGGAACTAGCCCGGCTGCCCACGGCCGAGATTCACGCTCCGGCCGAGGCCGACGGGCGGGAGCTCGAACGTGCCGGCGTGACGCTCGGCCAGGAGTATCCGGAGCCGATCGTCGACCACGCCGCGGCCCGCAAGCTCGCGCTCGAGGCGCTGAAGAAAGTGTCGCGGAGCAAGTAGCCGCGCCGCGTCACTCCCCGCGACGCGTTACTCCCCGCGACGCGTTACTCCCCGCGACGCGTTACTCCCCGCGACGCATCACTGCTTGAGTTTGCCCATCAGGACGCGGACCGTCTTCATCGCGTCCTTCTGCTGCTCGGGATCCGGCACCTTGGAGGCGGTCTTCTCGGCATCGGCCAGAAGGGCCAGCGCCCCCTTGGTGTCGCCGGTGGCGACGAGTGCCTTGGCCACCGCCACGAGCGCATACACCCGGTTGGACGGGAAGTCGGTGATCCCCTTGGCGGCGGTGGCGGCCTGATCCAGGAGCTTCTTCGCCGCGTCTTGCTCCTTGGTGGCGGCCCGGACCGCGGCGGCGGCGGCAAAGGCCTCGGCCTTGGGCCGCAGTTCCTCCAGACCGCCCGCGAGTTCCTCGAGCGTGCCGATCACGTCGTTGGCGGCATCGGCCAGCCCGGCGTCGACGTAGCCCATCGCCACGGCCGCCAGCGCCTTGCCGCGAAACCGCTCCGGCACGTCGTTCATGGCGAGCTTCGAGGCCTCGCCGAGGGCTTCCTTGGCGCCGTTCTTGTCGCCCGCGGCCGCCTTCGCCACGCCGATCTGGGCGAGCATGCCCGACTTGCTCTGGGGATCCTCGATGCCGGCGACCATCGTGGCGGCGACCTCGATGGCCTTCTTGGCGGAGCTGCGCTGCCCGAGGTCGCCGTAGGTCTGGGCGATCTCGACGAGCACGGGCACGCAGACGAGCGGTTGCCCGTCGGCGGGAATCTCGGCCAGGGCCATCTCGAGCGTGCGGGCGGCCCCCGTCTTGTCCTTCGAGGCGATCTGCATTCCGGCCACCTTCGCCAGATCCTTGGCCCGTCCCTCGGGCTTCGGGTTCGTCTTGGCCTTGGCGAGCAGGTCGGCGATCGTCGCCGGCGCCTTCTTCGAGCCGCAGCCGGTCACCGGAACCATGGCCACGCAGGCCACCATCAGAACGAGCGACCAGGACATCAGGCGACGCATGGGGAACTCCTCGGGAACGGACGGGAAAGTGGTCAGCAGTGGGCAGGGAGTCAGAACTTGAGCCGGGCGCGGGACAGCCGGGCGTGGGCGTCGGCCATGAGGTCGTCTTCGGCGGCCTCGTCCTCGGCCTCGTAGGTAGCCGAGAACCGCAGGTAGGCGCCGCAGTCGTCCCAGGGCACGGTCGAGATCGAGAGCTCGTGGATCAGGAACTGGCTGGCTTCCTGGGCCGTGGCGAAGACGCGGTCGCCGGCGCCCGTCGGGCACTTCGTGTAGAGGAAATAGGTTCCGCCGGGCATCTCGCAGTCGAAGCCCACCGCCCGCAGCACGCCCACGAGCTTCTCCAGCCGGCGGCGATACTTCTCCCGCACGCGCCGCGGGATCTCGGGATCGGCCAGGGCCGCGGCCGCCGCCTTCTGGATCGCCATGAACTGCCCGGAGTCGCAGTTGTCCTTGACGTCGGCGAAGGCCCGCACCAACCGCTCGTGGCCGCAGACCCAGCCCATCCGCCAGCCGATCATGTGGAAGCCCTTCGACATCGAGTGGACCTCGAGGCCCACCTCCTTGGCGCCGTCGATCGAGAGGAACGACAGCGGCCGGTCGTCGTAGGAGAGCATCATGTGGGCCGCGTCCTGGACCACGATCACGCGGTGCTTGTGGGCCCAGTCGACCACCTTTTCGTAGAAGGCCCGCGTGGCCGTGCGGCCGGTGGGGCTGTTGGGATAGCAGAGCACCAGCAGCTTCGTGCGGGCCAGCACGTCGGCGGGGATGCGGTCCAGATCGGGAAGAAAGCCGTGCTCGGGCACGAGTGGCAGCGGGTGGACCGTGCCCCCGAACCACTTGGTGGCCGTGCCCGCCACGGGGTAGCCCGGCACCGTCATCAGGGTGACGTCGCCCGGATCGATGAAGGCGGCCGGCAGCATCGCATAGGCGGTCTTCGAGCCGATGCAGTGGTTGACTTCCTTGACCGGATCCAAGGCGACGCCGAACTCCCGCTTCATGAAGGCGGCGGCGGCCTCCTTGAAGGCGGCGATGCCGTTGTCGGCGTAGCCGCGGTTCTCGGGGCGGTCGATCTCCCACCGCATCACGGCCCGCACGCTCTCGGGCGCCATCTCGTCGTTCTCGCCGATTCCGAAGTCGAGCATCCGCCTTTCCGGGTGGTCGGCGAGGGCCTGCCGCTTGGCCCGCTTGATCAGCTCGAACTTGTAGATGCCGGAGCCCTTGGCGAAGTTAGCTCCGCCGATCCGCTGGGCGAAGCGGTCCTGGAACCAAGGATCGGGGGCGGTGTCGCCGGGAGCGGGCTGAGTGGGAGCTGAGGGGGCAGGCATGGCGGTGAAGCAGAAGGACTGGAGCTGACCGGAACGTCACGCACGGTCCGTAGGGTACGTCTTGGAACCCGGTTTTTCCATCAGGCCCCGGGGGACCCGCAGCCCGTCAGGGGGCGAGCCGTTCGAGCACCCATCCGCCGGCGGCATCGCGGCGGAACCGGAGCCGATCGTGGAGCCGGCTGGGGCGGCCCTGCCAGAACTCGATCCGCTCGGGCACGACGCGGAAGCCACCCCAGTGCTCCGGCCGGGGGATCGCGTGGTCGTCCGGATGCTCAGCGCGGAAACGAGCGAAGAGATCCTCGAGCGCGGCCCGGCCGGCGATCACCGCGCTCTGCGGCGAGCTCCACGCGCCGATCCGGGACGTGCTCGGCCGGCTCGTGAAGTAGGCGTCGCTCTCGGCGGCGGTGGTCTTCTCCACCCGCCCCTCGATCCGCACCTGCCGCTCGAGGGCCGCCCAGTGGAACGTGAGCGCGGCATGGGGGTTGGCGGCCAGTTCCCGCCCTTTGTGGCTCCCATAGTTCGTGAAGAAGCAAAAGCCTCGCGGGTCGAAGCCACGCAGCAGGACGATCCGGGCCGAGGGGCGGCCGTCGGGCGTGGCCGTGGAGAGCGTCATCGCCTCGGGCTCGGGCACACCGGCCGCCACGGCGGCGTCGTACCAGATGGCAAACTGCCGGAACGGGTCGCGGTCGATCGATCCCTCGTCGAGCTCGCCCTGCTCGTATTCCTTGCGGGCGTCGGTGATTCGCTGTTCCACGAAGGCGGCTCCCTGGGGGTGGGGCTGATGCGACCGTGCATCGTAGCCCGGTCGGCCGCGCCGCGAACGCTTCACCGCCGACCATGACCGGGAGGCTGCGGTCTACAGCGGTCCCGCGGTTGGAACTGAACCCGCAAACTCCCGCCGTAAACCAATGGTGCGCCTGCGCATGAGCCCCAGTCAAGCCACGCTCTTCCCCGGGCTGAGGCGTTTCCCTGTGCGGAGGTGATTCGAAGGTTTCCAGAATCAATGCCAGATGCGGACGACACCATACCGGTCGAATACCGAGTCGGCACTGACGAGCGGCATGCCATCCGCCAGACACTGAGCCGCCACCAGCCTGTCGAACGGGTCTCGATTGTGGAACGGCAGAGCCATTTGGCGTTCGGCGTGTTCCACGGTGATCGGCAGCACCGCGAACCCGAGATCCTCGGCCGCCCTCTTCATCCACGCGCCGAACGGTCCAGACAGCGACAGCTTTCCGAGCGATATTTTGATCGAGAGTTCCCAGACGGTGCCGGCGCCGACAACCAGTTCATTCGCTGGATCTTCCAAGGCCGCGACGGCCTGTCGTCCGAGTTTGCTCGGGTCATCCAAGGCCCAGATCAAGGAATGCGCATCGAGCAGATGCTTCATTCCGCCTCCTCCCCGAACTCCTCGAGGGGGGCATCAAAGTCGGGAGTCATGGAGATCACCGATCCCTTCATGGTTCCGAGCCGGCGGCGCGCCTGCTTCGCGGCTGCAGGAGTTGGAACGAGACGAGCGATGGGCTGGTCGTTCTCGGTGATCACCACCTCCTCGCCCGGTGACAGACGATGGATAATGTCCGCCAAGGCAGACTGCGCTTCCTTGATCGTTACCGTGGTCATGTCGGGAACTCCTCGCCCTCATCCTATCGCGTCCCCTGTCGCCGTCTTAACGAAGCCGTCTCCGGCAGCCGGGAGAAGCGGTTCGCCGCGTCGCAGAGTGCCGGAGGTGGGACTTGAACCCACACGCCCTTGCGGGCAACGGATTTTGAGTGCGGCTGGGGATGATGGTCAAGTGGCGATCACCTCACGGCCAATCGTTGTTTCCCGCAGTTCCGTCGCTTTCGGGTTAGGCGTGTCGCAGGCGCCAAACCCTGTTTTCCCTCGGTTACACAACAGGCGACGCAACACGGGGCCGAAAGCAGGCGCCGAAGGCCATGCCCTCACACGCTGGGCAACACCCCTGGGGCAGGCCCCCCAAGCGCGGCCCGATACTCCTTCATGTTCGGCTCCTGGATTTTTTCCAGAT
>CAXNGP010000186.1:0-5081 GCA_964201845.1 Pirellulales bacterium | reverse complement strand
AGCCGTCGAGCCAGATGTACTCAAGCTTCGTCTTCGTGCTCATCGTTCCAGTCGTCCTTCCATACGAAAAGGGATGTAAACCAAACGAACTGCCTGTCGACCGCAGGACGACTCGACATCGATCTGCGCAGTGCCGCAGGAGGGCCGGGAGACGAGCCCGGCGAAGCCCCGGCACCACACAGCCGCCTCGTCGGTGTCTGGTTGGCTTCAGGCCGAAAAAAATCGTGCAAATCCTGTGCCAATATGGCGACTCTGGGGGAACTTGGCGAATGTCCGTTGTTCGCGGGCGGACTGCGGGGAAAACACGCCCGCGAACGTGGCATCCGGTGCGATCCGTGCCGAAAAACCCGGCAGCCCGGCCCGCCCGCGTGCGGCTCGGCGGAACGTTCGCGCCCAAGGTGGCTCAACGGCCGCCGCCGTGGGACGCGTAGTCCCCGCCCGCGATCACCGCCCCTCGCGACGGCCGGGCGTAGCGATACACCCAGGCCCCCATGGTCGTGCCATCGGGCAGGCGGACGACCGTCCGCTCGCGCTGGAAGAGCGGGTCTGGCCCGCCGCACTCCTCGTAGGCGTCGAGCGCCTGCAGTCGGGCCGGATCGGTGATTCGCAGCAGGTCGCCGTGCACGATCCCGTCACCCCCGATCAACCCTGGATAGTCGCCGAGATCGACGAGCACTCCCGGCGTCGTTGCCGGGCCCAGGAGATCGAGGTCGTGCACCAGCCGTGCGGATCCCCCGGCGGCGAGGGACGGCCGGAGCGTGCCGTACACGAACAGCAGGTTGGCGTCATCCGGCATCAATCGACCCTCGTCTCGACCGGCGTTCCATCCGCAATCACCACCGATTCTATCCGGCCGCCGCCGCACCGGTTGGTGTCGGACAGCGTTTCCACGGATACTCTTGGTCATGACTTCCGACGCCATCGTGACCGACCCCGCCGCCCGGGATGGCCGCCCGCCCTGGGACCAAGGCCGCGACCTCACCGGCCGACTGCTGTTCCTCGGCACCGGCACGAGCGTGGGCGTGCCGCTGGTGGGCTGCGGCTGCGACACCTGCCAACGGGGAGGCCCGCGGGATCGCCGCACGCGGACGAGCGTGCTCGTCGGCCTGCCCGGAGGGCACCTGCTCGTCGATACCACGCCCGACCTGCGGTCGCAGTTGCTGCGGGAGGGCATCGGACGGGTCGACGCGGTGCTCTACACCCACGACCACGTCGATCACGTCTACGGTCTCGACGACGTCAGGCCGCTGTGCTTCCACTCCGGCCGGCCGATGCGGGTGCTCTGCGAAGAGCAGGTCGAGATCCGGATCCGCAAGGCCTTCGACTACGCCTTCTCGGAGGCCCCGCCGGCCGGCGGCGGCGTGCCCAAGCTCAGCTTTGAGCGGATCGGCACCACTCCCTTCGAGATCCTCGGGGCCCGCGTGGTGCCGCTGCGGCTCCAGCACGGGCCCTTCGACGTGCTCGGCTTCCGGTTCGGCAACGTCGCCTACTGCACCGACACCAGCGGCATTCCCGAGGCCACCTGGCCGCTCCTCGCAGGGCTCGACGTGCTCGTGCTCGACTGCCTCCGTCACACGCGCCATCCGACCCACCTCTCGCTCGCCGAGGCGCTGGAGGTGGCGGCTCGCGTGGGCGCGAAGCGGACCCTGCTCACGCATCTCTCGCACGAACTGCCCCACGAGGCGACGAGCGCCGCCCTGCCGCCCGGCGTCGAACTCGCCTACGACGGCCTGGAACTGCCGCTGGCCTGACGCGACGTTCTGCCGTGGCAGCTTCGACAATCAGCAACTTTCGAGCCTGCTCCGATAGCGGCGAGTGATTGCAGGGGCGTCACTTCGACCTGGACCCCAGCGGTTTCCTCTCCCGCCAGGGCGGCTGCGAAACTCACGAATGCTTCGTCGCCGGGCCCAGCCCGTCGACGTAATTCCGCGAGCAGCGACGCGACCCGCGGCCGGTTGTCCTGGCAGAACGGGTAGACGGCCGGACTACAGCGGCTGCACGGATCGGGCGTATGGCGGGCCCGATGGCGGAGCGTGGCTTTGAAGACCAGCCAAAAAGTAACTACGAACACAATCCGGGCGGTCGTGCCGAGGGCGCTGAGCGGAGGGAGAAGCAGGCCGCCTGTGAAGAGGGCAACCACCGCCACCCCGAGCAGGAGCCGAGCCACAATCTTGTACGGCTTCCATTGACAAAATGGCTGGAGGAGCGTCGGCAGGTACAACCCCACGCCAGTGCCAATCGCCGGCATCACGCCATGCCATCCGAAACCAATGATCTGCTGGACCAGCGAACAAGCCAGGGCCGCGATGCCCAGGGTTGTGCCCGCCAGCATGCATGTGCAGCCCAGGCAGAGGATGAACCTACCGCAGCGAAGCACGTGGTCGTCGTAGCAGCGGCAAGGTGGGTGATGAGCGAGCTGAGGCGAAGAAAAGAACTTATCCAGGAACCAAGAACCGACTGGCGTCATTAACTGCTGGCTGGCGACGTCTTGGTTCCCTGACTTACGCATCTCCAAACTCCACCTTCTGACCTCCAGTCCGGCGGCGACAGCCTGAGAGTCTCTCGATGCTCGACAAGTCAAGGCCGCGCGAAAATCAGGCAGATAGCGTGCTTGGAGCCACCGCACGTCCTCACGTTGCCCTCCCAGAGATTGACCAGCACATAACCCTGATTGGCCATGGTATTGCACGTCTGCTCAACCTCATTGTTCATGAAGGTTTCGGAGCAACACGACTCCCTCGTCGTGACTACAATTACTTGGTAATGCATGAAATCTTTTTCGTCAGTTTTGTTGCGATTGCCCGTTCAAGGTACGCAATACGAGCATCATGCAGAACGGGCATTGAGGCCTCTCCCAGCCGCACGGTTGCCCGCAATACCAGCAGGCTCCGGGCCGCCTACGGACAGCTATCGCAGCTTGAATCATCTGTGCTTCGGCAGCCTGTCTCGCAGTGTCCTGTTGGTGCTGGTGCTCCGCTAGCAGACGCGTCTCCGCAGCCCTTCTCGCCGCGGCCGCCTCCCTGGCGGCCTGGGTTGCGGCCCTCTTCTTGGCAACGGCTGCATCATGCGCCGCCCTCTCCGACAGCAGTCGGCGTCGTTCGGCGTCTGCTTGCTGCGCAGCTCGTGGTGAGATTCGGTAGCGCTTGCCACAGGTCGGGCAGGTTTCTGTGCCCGTCCATTCGGATTCATCCGACTGAAGGCTGGCACGACAATGAATGCACTGATAGGCGGCCACATATCGGCCACCGAAAAGCGACTTCTTGAGCGTGAAGGCTTCAATGACCGGAACCTCGGTCATTCGCCTTCCCAACGCCTCGCCCACCGGTCTCCAAGGGCCATGCGGCGAGCTCGCGATCTCGTCTGTGGGCCGAATCGAGCCATCTTTGAACGCCGCGATGACGCGATCCTTTGACACCGGCCCTTGCTGACGCTGGCCGCGGCGAACGTAGAATTGATTCGACATCGTCGTGAGAGCGATGATGGCTAGGGGCAAATCGCTCCAAAGGATATCAAGGCCACCCGGACGAGGGAAGTCATTATGGGCGTCGGGCGGGGACGGGCCGGGCGGGCCTGGGTTGGCAACGAACCTGAATTCGCGTGTGAGGCCGGGCCCCGCAGCCGGAGGCTGTTGGCGATCACGGACCATCGCCTACGCCGCTCTGTCGCGGGCGGCGCGAGATTTGAGAGCGCCCGGATCGCGGCGGTGGTGCCGCGGCGGGCCCGGCTCTCGAGCACCTGCCCGGCGAGCACGAGCACCACGATCATGCCGGCGGACTCGAACGACACGGGCACGGTGCCGTCGGCCTCGCGAAACGCGTCCGGGAATATCCTGGGGGCGAGCGTGGCCAGCGTGCTCGACCCCCAGGCCGCCAAGACACCGAGCGTGAACAGCGAGAACATCCCCGGCCGGCCACGGCGAAGCCCGGCGATCCCACCCGAGAGGATCGGCCAGCCTCCCCAGAACACTATCGGCGTGGCCAGCGCGAACTGAACCCACTGGCCCGCGCAGCCGGCGAGTCCGATCCGGGCGAACCAGCCGGCCAGGGCATGGCCGCCGAGCCACTCAGCAAGCATTTGCCCGAGCATCGGCCCCATTGCCTCCACGAGGAGGACCGCGCCGAGCAAGGTCGAGACCGACAGTGCCCACAGGCTGCGACTGCGGGCCGCTGCCGCGCCGGCTTCCTGGCCGACCGGTTCGAGCGGCATCCCGCACAGGTCACATGAGCCCGGGGTCGAGCGGGTCACCTGCGGATGCATGGGGCAGGCCCAGCCATACTCGCCCACGTCGGGCTTCGCGGAGCAAGGTTTCGGGGCTGCGGAGGCGGCGGCGGTGTCCGGCTGGATGACGTCGAGCTGCCTGGAAACTCACCCCGCCTGCGAACGCCCGGCCCAGCGGGCGAGCAGGTCCGCCGCCCGGCCCGAGTCGATCGCTCGCTCGGCCAGCCTGCGGGCGGCCGTCGGATCGCCCCGGCCCGTCGCCACCAGCACCGCCGCGGCGTTGAGCACGACGACATCCCGTTTGGGGCCGGCGTCACCGGCCAGCACCCCGCGGATCGCGGCCGCGCTCTCCTCGGGGCCGGCCACCTCCAACTCGGCGAGCCGCTCGGGCGGCAGCGTCGCGAGGCCGAAGTGCTCCGGGGTCCACCGGTAGCGATCCACGCGGTCGGCCGACACGTCGATCACCTCCGTGGGCCCGAACAGGCTCACCTCGTCGAACGGCTGCGGGGCGACCGAGCCGTCGCGGCCGGCGAGGAATCCCGAGACGACGAGCGCCCGCGTGGCGCCCAGCCGCCGCGCCGCCTCCGCGATCGGCTCCCGGGCGGCCGGCCGGCCCACGCCGATCACCTGCACGGCCGCGCCGGCCGGGTTGCAGAGCGGGCCCACGAGGTTGAACACGGTCGGTCGGCCCAGGGATTTCCGCAGCGGTCCGACCTTCGCCATCGCCGGATGATGGGCCGGCGCGAGGCAGAAGCACAGGCCCAGTTCGGCGAGGCACCGGGCGACGGTCGCGACCGGGGCGTCGGTCTTCACGCCGAGCGCGGCCAGCACGTCGGCCGATCCGGTCCGGCTCGACACGGCCC
>CAXNGP010000185.1:0-5083 GCA_964201845.1 Pirellulales bacterium | reverse complement strand
CCCCCTGCCGGCGGCCAGCCAGCCGGTGGCCGCGCCTCCCCCGGCGGTTCCCCCCGCCCAGCAGTTCGCCCCGCTGCCGCTGCCACCGCCGCCGAGTCAGCCTCTGCCTCAGCCGCCGGTCGGGCCGCCCCAGGGTGGCGGGCTCGTGTTTCCCCCGCAGCAGCCCGCGGCGCCTTCGCCCCCGTGGCAGGGCCTGCAGCCACCGCTGCAAAACGCCCCCGCTCAGGGTATCCCCAGCCTCGGCGCCCCGCCGAGCTTCGGCGCGCCATAATCACGGGATGGCACCATCCGAGACGGCCGGCGGCCCCGCGACCCGGGACGTCCTCGAATCGTTCAAGCTCGAACGGCTGCGCCGCCTCCTGCGGGAAATCCTCCCGGGCAACGCCTTCTATGCGGCGAAACTCGCCCACGTCGACGTCGATCATCTGACGTCGCTCGACGAGCTCGTGGGTTGGCCGTTCACGTTCAAGGAGGAACTCGTCGAGGCGGCGGGGCAGGGCGGCCTGCCGGGCAACCTCACCTGGCCGCCCGAGCGGTATGTGCGGTTTCATCAGACGAGCGGCACCCATGGCCGGCCGCTGCCCGTGTTCGACACGGCCGACGACTGGGCCTGGTGGATGGAATGCTGGCGAGCGATCCTGGATCGCGGCGGTGTGGCCGCCGGCGACCGGGTGCTGGTGGCTTCCTCGTTCGGCCCCTACGCCGGTTTCTGGAGCGGATTCGATGCCGTCGTGGCCCGCGGTGCGCTCGCGATTCCGACCGGCGGCATGACGACCCTCGGCCGGCTCCAGCTTGCCCGCAGCCTCGCGGCCACGGTGCTCGTGGCGACGCCGAGTTATGCGCTGCATCTCGCCGAGGTGGCCGACGAGAACAAGATCGACCTGGCCGCCACGCCGGTGCGGCTGGTGATCGTGGCCGGCGAGCCGGGCGGCTCGATACCCGAGACGCGGGCCCGTATCTCCGAGCGGTGGGGAGCCGAGGTGCTCGACCACGCGGGAGCCACGGAGGTCGGTCCCTGGGGCGTGGGGGATCTGCAGGGGGGCGGGCTGGATGTGATCGAGACCTGTTTTCATCCCGAGTTTCTCGCGCTCGACACCGGCCGGCCGGCCTTGCCGGGCGAGCTTGCCGAGCTCGTGCTCACGACGCTTGGGCGCTCGGGAGCGCCCGTGATCCGGTATCGCACCGGTGACGTCGTCCGGCCGGCCTGGGCGGTCGCGGGCGAGCGGCCCTGGGTGCGGCTGGAAGGGGGCGTTCTCGGGCGGGCCGACGACATGCTCGTGGTCCGGGGCGTCAACATTTTTCCCGGGGCGATCGACGACATCGTGCGGAGTTTTCCCGAGGTGATCGAGCACCGGTTGATCGTCGAAAGCCGCGGTAGCCTCGACGAGTTGAGGCTCGAGATCGAAGACCGGCTGGCTGCTCCGGGACGCGTTGCCGACGAGTTCAAGCTTCGGCTCGGTCTGCGGGTGGAGGTGGTCCCGGTGCCGATCGGCAGTTTGCCAAGGTTCGAGGGAAAGGGCCGGCGGCTCGTGGATCACCGGCGGAGTCGCGGCTCCGTGCAGCCGCCAGAATCAGGGAGACCGACATGACCACACCCGTCCCCATCAGGATCACCCGGCTTGAGACCGAGCCCGGCCGGCCGGCCGCCATCGAAATTGCCTGGAGCGACGGGGCAACGGCGGTCTATTCCCCGCGGCTGCTCCGCGATGCCTGCCCCTGCGCCACCTGCCGCGAGCAGCGGGGGGCGGCGCAGCCCAAACCGCTGTTGCCGGTGCTCGCCCCGCAGGAGACCGTGCCGCTGGCCGTCACCGGGATGGCACCGGTCGGGCAGTACGCCTACTCGATCGACTTCTCGGATGGCCACTCGAGCGGCATCTACACGCTCGACTACCTGCGCGAGCTGGCCTGAGCCAGCGCGGGCTGGCAGGGCCAGGTAGGCTCAGCCGTGGGCCCCCGCGTCGGTCGCGACGGCTGCGGCCGCCACGACGGCTGCGATCCGAACGCAGTCGTGACAACTCTCCTCGCTTGTGCCTTCCGCCACGATCTTCGCCTCGTGGTTCTGGAGGCAGAACTCGCACCCCGCGAGCGCGGCGCACGCCAGACTCATGAGTTCGAAGTCGACCGACGAGGTGGCGGGCTTCGCCATCCGTTGCATGCGAAGCCGCGGCGGACGCGACGCATACGATTCCTTACCGATCATGTGGCGAAACCGGTAGTAGACCGTGTTCATCGCCATCAGGCCGGCGGCCGCGGTGGCGTCGGAGATCACGGCGGCTGCAGCCTCTCCGAGTCCGGCTCGCATGTCGGACTCCAGGGCCGACGCGAGTCGGGCGGCACGGAGGAAACGCGCCGCCGCCAGCGCGACGCCCCACGCCTGGGCGTCGCCCAGGTTTTCACCGGCGAGCACGCTCGCAAGATTGAGCTTCGTGTCCTTGAAGTCGTCGGGCAACGTCTCGCGCAGGGCGTCGAGGGCAGGGGCGGCGATGGGCACGGCTGGTCTCCTATGCGGGTGCTGTGCAGAGAGGGTGATGGGCTTCGTTGGCCATGCAGAGCCGCCCGGCTCGCCGGGGTCACGCCGCGTGGCCGCTGCGGCTGTTCAGCGTGGAGTTCGCTGGGACTTGGCGGTCTCGTCGACGAACCGCCAGGACGTGAGTTGGTAGCGATCGTCTTCGTCGAGCCAAACGCGGGCCCAGACGACCGCCTCTGCGGTGCGAGGCCCGCCCGCAGTCTGCACTCGCAGCGTAAGACGATAGTTCGCGCCCTGAACCACCTGCTGCTCGGCGCGAGCGACGCTCTCGAGAGACAGTTTCGACTGGTCGCCGCTCTCCCGCATGGCTGCCTGCTGCGCCTGCACGGCGAAGGCTGTCGCGGCGACGACACCCGGGTCGGTGACGGGCACCTCGGACCACCCGCCGGGCTTCATCGCCACCGCCGAGTCAGCCAGACCCAGCGTGACGGTGGTGAGCAGCGTGAGGGCGAGCCAGGGTGATTGAGCGAGCATGTCGCATCTCCAGGGGCTGTCGGCGAGGGCACCCGCAGCGAAGAGGTACGCCCTCAAGCTCATGGCTTAATTGCAAGAACGAGTACACCTGATGCAACCATTGCGATCCCGATCCACTCACGCACCGGCGGGCGTTCATCCAGAAATACCACGGCAAATACTGCCACGAGGACAAGGCTCAACTTGTCTACGGGTGCAACTTGCGACGCATTTCCTATCTGCAAGGCACGAAAATAGCAAACCCAGGATGCGCCGGTTGCAAGTGCAGACAACGTTAAGAACAACCATGTCTTCCCCGACAGGGCAGATGGATTACTCCACTTTCCGGCGAACCAAACATATCCCGCCAGGACGAACGTGATGATAACGGTGCGAATCAGCGTAGCGAAATCAGAATCAACGCCACGAATGCCGATCTTCGCAAATATTGCAGTGAGCGCCGCCAAACAGGCGGACAGCAGCGCCCAGTAAAGCCAGCTCCCGGAAGCACTCATCACTTTTTACTCTCGGACCAAGTATTGCCCAAACGTTGAGGCCTCACGGTGGTGATCAGCGGCGGACCGCCGGCTCTGCGTCACCGCTGGATTGTATCCGCCGTCTGATCCAGCGATTGGTTCGGCGTTTTCGCCTCACCCGCCGGCCGGTCATCGGTCGATCCGCCTAGTACCCCGCCCGACCAGAGGCAAACCAGGGTGGCCGTATGGATCGCGGCGACGATGAGGTTGCTTACCACCACCGGGTTGGTCACCGTCCCGACCGTCAGCGGCGTCGTGACCTTGTACAACACCTGCACGAGCAGCAATGCCGCGACCGCCTTCGGCACGCGGCGGATCAACAACAGCACAGAGCAAACCCCGATCGCCATGTAGACCGACAGCAGGATGGCACGGGCCGGCGTAGCCCCGCCATACGCCGACGTCGTCCACGAAGCGTTCGACAGCAGACCGGCACACACCGGCACAAGAACGGCCACGTTGATGAGGAGCGAGAGGACGATCATCAGCCGCATCGCACGCACCCCCGATACTTCCGCCGCCGAACGCTGAAGCTGATCAGCGGCGGACCATAGACTGAGATTCGCCGCTGGACGCAAGCCGCCGTCTGATCCAGCGCCTGGTTCTGCCCGCTACGCCGTCCGCCGAGCATGGAGCAACTCGCCCGCCGCGATAGGGCGAACATCTTCCGCGTCGACAGTGATCAGGGCCACAGTGCGCCCGCTGCCGTCCACAAACTCGACTTCATAGGCCCGCCCGCCGTCGTAGATATGGACGATCGTTCCAACATCACCACGATTGAGCCTTTCGTGGGGCGGTTCACAATCGAGCACGACGAGAGAATGTTCGGCAATCATGGCTCTTCACCCGGGTACGCGGTTACGAGGCGAGGAGGACGATCGGCCTCGACGATCCACACGGCCAACACGCTTGCAGAGCGATGGGGTCCACGACCGATTTGACCCTTCACGACGTATTTTACGCCGAACGGCGTGTGAACGGTAGCAAATTGCTCGCACGTGGCGGCCAGGGCCAAGAGATCGCTTGCCAGCTCCTGCCAACGGTCACGGGCGTAGCCGAGCGACTGGAACCATGCCGCCTTGGAGCCACCGTCGGGATGCTCCGGATTGAGCAAGTAGTCGCGAACCTTTTCGGGTGCGACGGTCGCCTCGGTTGCATTTGGAATCGGCATCGGGGTTAAGGCAGCAGAACGGCCGCGATGAGCAGCTCGCGTCAATGGATTCTCAACTCCGCAGGACGCTATCGCGAGGCTGCTCCATCGCGTTGTTCTGGGCAGGGTCGAACAGGCAGTCGGCTTGCCACCCCGCGAAGGCCTGATTCTACCGCCACTCGGGGGATGCAGGCCACAGGCGATTGCTCACTGGCCCGGCCTTGAATCATCGGGCGACTCCTAACCGCGGGATCGAATCGAGTGCGACCGCCGGGACCGGGACGCCTCAGGTGGCTGGGCACCGCATCAATCCCCTTGAAGCTCCGAGGGATTCGGCGGCCGCACGAGCCCAAACCGTTTGGGGCCGCCACGAATCACCTTCAACAAATCCGAGGACACGCTGGAGATCGCGCCGAC
>CAXNGP010000184.1:0-5085 GCA_964201845.1 Pirellulales bacterium | reverse complement strand
TGGCTGCGCTTCGCCATCCATGGCTCCGCTGGCCAGTAACGCCGCCTCGATTGGCATGGGCAACCCCTCACGGACCCCTTTCCCTATGACGCAGCGGAACATCACACTGGCCGACCTCGTGGCCGCCGTCGCCCGGTTTCGCGACGAGCGGGACTGGGCCCAGTTTCACACGCCGAAGAACCTGGTGGCCGCAGTCGCCATCGAGGCGGCCGAACTTCAGGAGCGGTTTCTCTGGAAGACCGACGCCGAGGTCGATAAGGATCTGGCCGACCCAGCCAAGCGGGCCGGCGTGGCCGAGGAGATCGCCGACGTCGTGATGTTCGCGATGCTCCTGGGCGACCGGCTGGGCATCGACCTGGCCGAGGCGATCACGGCCAAGCTCGCGGCCAACGAGCGGAAATACCCCGTCCAGCTCGCCCGCGGCAACGCCCGCAAGTACACGGAACTTCGGGGCGGCCGAGAAGCCGATGCCTGACCGCTCAGCGAATCAATGGCTCCACGAAGGCCCGCAGGCTCCGAATCCAATCAAGCCGTTTCGCCCGTTCGTCACCGGCCGCTGTCAGGAACGTGTCGTAGCGGAACGTGGTGCCAAACTGTGTCAATCGCGTGATCTCGACAAGACCCTCGGGAAGCTGGACGCCATCGTTGGCAAGCAGTTCGATCAGCACCCGTAGATTGTGGGTCTTCGGGTAATCGACACGACGTGAGGCCAAAACGGCCTTGAGCATCTTCTCCGCCGCCTGCTGGGCATGAAAACCCAGCGTGTCGTCATCGACCTCCCGATCGCCCAGGAGCCGCCCGAGTACAAGCTCGTCTTGCCCAGCCTTGCGTAAAAGCATCTCGGGGCGATCAGGCAGCATACAGAACGCGGCCTTCCTTGCGGGCAGCCCGTTCGACCGTGCCAGGCTGCTCGGCACGGTCCTCGAATTCGGCCTCGCTGACGAGCAGAATGTCGACCGGCATCGTGAGCCCCGTGAGGGCCCGGTCCAAGGCGACGAGTTCCTCGTAACGGTCAGCCACGTGAGCCTTGATCACGAGCAGATCGACGTCACTGCGGTCGTCGGCATCACCGCGGGCCTGTGAGCCGAAGAGGATGATCTTCGTCGGCTGCGCTGCCGCCACCAGCCGCTCGACGGCGGCCTGCATCTTCTCGGGCGTCGGTGCCCAGATGGGCGGTGTCGCTGCGGACATGTTGCCATGGTACTCAGCGGCATCGCAGCGAGCCACGTCAGCGGCGTGGCCTGAACGGCCAGCCCCACTCACGCCGGCGCGTCGTCGTCTTCGGTATGGCGGGCGTGGCGGCCCCGCTCCACAATCGGCAAGAAACGAGGCCGGCAGCGGTCAGGCGGGCTGGCCTTGCTCGACGAACACACCGAGCTTGCGGAACCGGTCGTACCGCTCGGCCACGAGCACATCGGCCGGCCGGCCCACCAGTTCGCGGAGCGACCGCGCGAGGTAGGTCTTGAGCCGCATCGCCATCTGCTGCGGATGCCGATGGGCTCCGCCGGCCGGCTCCTCGATCACCGCGTCGACCACGCCGAACTCGGCCAGATCCCGGGACCGAAATCGCAGCGCCCGGGCCGCGTCGGCCTTGAACTCGACGCTCTTCCACAAGATCCCGGCGCAGCCCTCGGGGCTGATCACGCTGTAGTAGGCATGCTCGAGCATCGCCACCCGGTCCCCCACGCCGATTCCGAGCGCGCCACCCGAGCCCCCCTCGCCGATCACCACGCACACCACGGGCACCGGCAGCGAGGCCATGAGAAACATGCTCTCCGCGATCACCTGGGCCTGGCCTCGCTCCTCGGCGCCCACGCCCGGATAGGCGCCCGGCGTGTCGATCAGGCAGATCACGGGCAGCCCGTACTTGGCCGCCAGCCGCATCTTGCCCATCGCCTTGCGGTAGCCCTCGGGATGGGCGCAGCCGAAGTGGCAGGCCTGCCGCTCGGCGAGCGTCTTGCCCTTCTGATGGCCGATCACCATCACCTTGTATTGGTCGAGCTTGGCGAACCCAGTGAGCATGGCCCGGTCGTCGCCGAAGGCCCGGTCGCCGTGGAGCTCCACGAACTCGTCGAACACGAGCTGCAGATAGTCGCTCGTCTTGGGTCGGTCGGGGTGCCGGGCGACCTCCACGGTCTGCCAGGGATCGAGGTCGCCGAAGATCTTCCGCTGCACCTCCACCAGCTCCCGCCTCAGCCGCCGCAGCTCCTCCTGCTGCTGGCCGCCCAAGGGGGCCGACTCGAGTGCGGCGATCCGGTCCTCGAGTTCGTAGATCGGCTTTTCCAGCGGGAGACGGTGGAGTCCGGCGGCCATACAGTGAGTTCTCGGGGGAGGTAATCGAGCGGGATTTTCCCGGCGGCACGGGCCCCGCGTCAATCGGGAAACCGGCGGCTGCTTTTGCCTGTTCCTAGGCTCCGGCCGCGGATTTCTCCAGCAGGCGGATGCCGCGCAGTTGGTCGAGCACCTCCCGCATCGACTTCGGCCGCTCCGCCGGCTGCTTGGCGAGCAACTGGCGGATCAGCTTGGCGGCGCCCGAGGTGGCGTTGGCGTTGAGCTTGTCGACCGCGGGCACGGCCACCTGCACGTGCTTGTTGAGAATCTCGTTGGCATTGGCGCCGGTGTACGGCGGCCGGCCGGCCAGCAGTTCGAAGAGCACGCAGCCGAAGGAGTAGATGTCGCTGCGGGCGTCGAGCGCCTGGCCGCGAATCTGCTCGGGCGACATGTAGCTCGGCGAGCCCTGCGGCGGCGTCTTGCCGCCGAACAGCCTGCCGAGCATGCCCGACGCCTTGCTGGCGATCGCGAAGTCGATCAGCTTCACCTGGCCGTCGGGCGCGGCCAGCGCGTTTTCAGGCTTCACGTCTCGATGCACCCAGCCGCGGGCATGGACGTGGTCGAGCGCGAGCGCGAGCTCCGTCACCAGCCGCTGGAGCCGGGGAACGAGTTGCTCCACGCCGGCCTGGATCTGCTTCTTCAGGTTGGGGTGCGGAAAATACTCCATCACCAGGTGCGGCAGCCCCCCCTCCTCGCTCAGCCGGTCGATCCGGATGATCGTCGGATGGTCGAGCGACTTGGCGACCTTCAGCTCGTGCTCGAGGTAGTGCCGCTGGCCGGCATCGGCCGCCATCGCCGGCACGATCACCTTCACGGCCAGCGGGCGGCCCTGGGTGTCCTTGGCTTCCCAGATCTGGCAGTGCTTGCCCACGCCGACCTGTTGGATGAGCGTCAGGGGGCCGAGTCGTTCGGGCAGCTTGGACATGGCGGCGAGGCGGGCTCCGGTGACGGGTCGGGTGCGAGGTGGATCGAGACGAGGACGAGCCCCTGCGGCGGCGCCGTGGGGCCGGCGGCCGGCCGGCTCCGGGCAGCGAGCGCGTCGGCCAACCAGTCCGGCCGGCGTCGGCCGGCGCCCACCATCACGAGCGACCCCGCGATGATCCGCACCATGTTGTACAAAAATCCGTTGCCCTCGACCTCGATCCAGGCCTCGGACCCCAGGGGATCGGCGGCCAGCGGCGGCCGAAACGCCTCGAGCGCGTGGATCGTCCGCACTTTCGAGAGCCGCGTGGACGGGGTGCTCTCGAAACTCGTGAAGTCGTGTTCGCCCACGAGCGACTCGGCCGCGGCGTTCATGGCACCCACGTCGAGCCGGCTCCGCCAGCACCAGACCACGTCCCGCGACAGCACCGGCTTCACGTGGGCGTCGTGGATCCGGTAGCGGTAGCGCTTGCGGACCGCGGCCGAGACCGGATCGAATCCGGGCGGCGCGAGGTCGGCCGCCCGTACCGTGACGTCGGCCGGGAGGTGGGCGTTGATCGCCCGCCGCCAGACCTCGGGCGCGAGCTGGCTCGCGGTCGCGAACGCGGCCACCTGGTCGAGCGCGTGCACGCCCGCGTCGGTGCGGCTCGATCCCTTGAGCACGACCGTCTCGCCCGTGACGCGACGGATCGCCTCGGTCACGGCCCCCTGCACCGTCGGGCGTCCTGGCTGGATCTGCCAGCCGGAGTATCGCGTGCCCTCGTAGGCCAGCCGGAGGCGGATCGTGCGGGCGAGGTCGCTCATCCCCGCACCGGCCGCCCCCCTGCCCTGCCGGCACCGGCCAGCAGCGCCGGGTCGGCGGCGAGCCGCTCGGCGATCTGCACGGCGTTGGTCGCCGCCCCCTTGCGGAGGTTGTCACTCACGCACCACAGCGCGATCCCCGCCGGAACCGAGAGATCCTCGCGGATGCGGCCCACGAACACCTCGTCGCGGCCACTGCAGGCCTGGGGCATCGGATACCGCTTGGCGGCGAGGTCGTCTTCCACGACCACGCCCGGCGCCGCGGCCAGCAGCCGGCGGGCCTCGTCGGCCGAGAGCTTCCGCTCGGTCTCGATCACGAGCGACTCGCTGTGACCGTTGGCGACCGGCACGCGGACGCAGGTCACGCAGACGCCGATCGAGTCGTCGCCCATGATCTTGCGGGTCTCGTGCACCATCTTCAGCTCCTCGCTGGTCGACCCCCCGTCCTTGGGCGAGCCGATCTGCGGGATCAGGTTGGCGGCGATGGGGTGCGGGAAGACCGTCCGCGGCGCCTCGGCCCCGGCCAGCCACGCGGCGGCACCCTGCCGCAGCTCGTCGGTGGCCGCGAGCCCCGCGCCGCTGACGGCCTGGTAGGTGCTCGCCACCACCCGCTTGATCCGGGCGGCATCGTGGATCGGCTTCATCACCATGACCATCTGCGTGGTCGAGCAGTTGGGGCTGGCGATGATCCCACGGTGACCGGCGAGCGCGGCCGCGTTGACCTCCGGGATCACTAGCGGCACGTCGGGCCGCATCCGAAAGAACGCGCTCTCGTCGACCACGACCGTGCCCCGCTCGACCGCCCAGGGGACGAACTCGGCGGCCACCTCGTCGGGCGTACTGCCGATCGCCACGTCGACGCCGGCGAACGACTCGGGCGTGAGTTCCTCCACCGCGAACGTGGTTCCCCGGACGTCGAACGGCCGGCCGGCCGAGCGGGCCGAGGCGAGCAGCTTGAGGGTGCGGGCGGGGAACCGCCGCTCGAGCAGCAGTTCCACGATGATGCGGCCCACGGCGCCCGTGGCGCCGACG
>CAXNGP010000183.1:0-5124 GCA_964201845.1 Pirellulales bacterium | reverse complement strand
ACGGCAGCCGCTACGACGTCGTCACCGGCAGCCGCATCCTCGCCGTCGTGGTGCCGCATGGCCCGCCGGGATCACCGGGCTTCGTCGTGCGGCTGACCACCGACACGAGCGTCTCCGACGCGGCCGTGGGCCGTTCGGTCAAGCGCCTGGCCGCCGGGTCGCTCGCCTGTGGCGGCCTGGCGATCGGGCTGGCCTGGCTCTTGGCCCGGCGGGCCGCGCAGCCGGTCGAGGCGCTGTGCGACGCGGCCACCCGGCTCGCCGCCGGCGACGTCGACGCCCCACTCCCGTCGACGGAGCTCGCCGAGGTGGCGGGGCTGTCGGCGGCCCTCGGCCGCCTGCGGGAGCAACTCGTGGAGCGCGGGCTCACGATCGGCCGGCAGGGCACGCAGCAGGAGGCGGTGCTCGGCAGCATGATCGAAGGCGTGCTGGCGATCGACGCGCGGCAGCGGATCGTGGGCATGAACCGGGCCGCGGCCGACCTGCTGGCCGTCGATCTCGAGGGCGTGCTCCGCCGGCCGCTGCAGGAGGTGATCCGCAACCCCGACCTTCGACGGTTCGCCCTTCTGGCGATCGACTGCCGCGAGCCGGTCGAGGACGACCTCGTCCTGCGGGCCGCCCGCGACCGCACGATCCGGCTGCGGGGCACGGCCCTGCGGGACGTGTCGGGCGAGGGCGGCGCGGTGATCGTGCTCAATGACGTGACCGACATCGAGCGGCTCGAAAATGTGCGGCGTGACTTCGTGGCCAACGTCTCCCACGAGCTCAAGACGCCGGTCGCCTCGATCAAGGGCTTCGTGGAGACGCTGCTCGACGGCGCCCTCGACGACGCGGCCGACAGCCGGCGATTTCTGGAGATCGTGGGGCGGCAGGCCGATCGCCTGGCCTCGATCATCGAGGATCTGCTGGCCCTGTCGCGGATCGAGCAGAGCGAGGGATCAGGCAACCTGCCGCTCGAGCCGACGCCGATCGCCGACGTGTTCGCGGCGGTGACGGCCGACTGCTGGCCGCGCGCCACCGACCGGTCGATCCGCCTGGATGCGGCCTGCCCGGAGTCGCTCGTCGCCGAGGTCAACCCGCCGCTCCTGGAGCAGGCGATCATCAACCTGGTCGACAACGCGATCAAATACAGCGATCCGGGTCGCGCCGTGCGGATCACCGCCGGGCTGGAGGGCAACGAGCTCGTGATTCGCGTGGTCGACGAGGGAGCCGGCATCGAGGCCGAGCACCTGCCGCGGCTGTTCGAGCGTTTCTACCGGGTCGACAAGGCCCGCAGCCGCAAGCTCGGCGGCACGGGCTTGGGTCTCTCGATCGTCAAGCACATCGTGCAGGCCCATGGTGGGACCATCACCGTCGAAAGCACGCCGGGCGTGGGCAGCACCTTCACGGTCCGGATGCCGGCGGCCCGGTGAGCGGCCGGTAACGATGCCGCGGGCGACGGGTTGGCCGCACCGCGCGCAGGCCCGGGGTTGGCCATGCCGTCTCGCCGGACGCTCACTCCGGGCATCCTGCCCTTCGCTCGCTCGGAGGAAACCTCGCTTCGCCCTCCAGGCTACGCTCGGTTTCCTACGCCGGCTCCACGGCACGGCCAACCCCTTCCACTGGTTTACGGAGCGGCGTGAAGGGCGTGGATCCGGTCCACGAGCATGGCCGCGAGGGTCGCGGGTGAAGGCGGCGGGCTCGGGATGGTGATGCACGCGGCTCGAACCCGCGGGTGGCGGGAGCGACACTCGACATCGAATGACTGCATGAGCGCAGGAATCGCGGCCTGACTCGTGAACGAGGCGAGCTCGTCGAGGTGAGGTGCACCGCCACCCGCGAGCGCCACGATCACGCCCCCCGATTCCTGGGCGACCATCACCGCAGCGGCTTCCTGAGCCACCACGAACGTGCCGATCACGTTGACCTCGTAGTGGCCCGCAAGGTCGGCCGCCGTGAGCTCCTCGAGCCGGCCCGGCTGCCGCACCCGGGCGCAGGCCGCCACCACGTCGATCCGGCCGAAGTGGTCGGCCACGCGGTGCACCAGGGCCCGCACCGCCCCCTCCTCGCGGAGGTTGGCCGTCACGGCGAGGGCCGGCGTGCCGGCGGCCGCGAGTTCCTCGGCGAGCGCCCGTGCCTCTCGAAGCGAGGCGTGGCAATGAATGGCCACGGCATGGCCGCGGGCGGCGAGGGCCCGCACCACCTCGGCCCCGACGCCGCGGCCGCCACCGAGTACGATCGTCACGCCGCTTGCCACTTCCGTCTCCTCGTGATCGGCCGCAGGCGGCCCGGTTCTCGCGCCTCGCTCCCGGCAGCCGATCAGACCCGCTGCGCGTGGGCGTGGAAATCGAGGATCTGCTGCCAGGCCTCCTCGGGCGTCTCGGCGTAGGTGAAGAGATCCAGATGGCGGTCGGCGATCACGCCGGAGTCGGCCAGAAACTGGAAGTCGATCACCTTCGACCAGTATTCGCGGCCGAAGAGGATGATCGGCACCGGCTGCATCCGGTGGGTCTGGCGGAGCGTGAGGGTCTCGAACATCTCGTCGAGCGTGCCGAAGCCACCCGGGAAGAGCACCACCGCCGCCGCCCGGAGGATGAAGTGGAACTTCCGCAGCGCGAAATACTTGAACTGGAAGCAGAGCTCCGGCGTGATGAAGGGGTTGGGCTGCTGCTCGGCGGGGAGCTTGATGTTGAGGCCGATCGACTTGCAGCCCACGTCGAAGGCGCCGCGGTTGGCTGCCTCCATGATCCCGGGGCCGCCGCCGGTGATCACCACGTAGTCCCGCTGGCTCTCGCACTGGTTGTCGATCGAGACCAGCTTGGCGAACTGGCGGGCGGAGTCGTAGTAGTGGGCCTGGGCGAGCAGCCGCTCCGACCGCTCCACCTCGCGGGCCGCCTGTGCGTCGCCGGGGTTGGCCGCCAGGCCGCGGCGGGCCTCTGAGAGCCGCCGCTCGGCGGCCGTCCGCTCCACGATCTGCGTGCCGCCGAACACGATCACCGTGGAATGGATCTTGTCGGCCTGCAGCGCCAGTTCAGGCTTGCCGAGCTCGAGCAGCATCCGCACGCCCCGCATCTCCTCCATCGTCAGCAGGGCCGGGTCCTCCTGGGCCAGCAGGTTACTCGGCGAGGCGAGGATCCGTTCCATGTTCTCCGCGACGAGTGCCACGTCGTCACCGAGCACGGTGTCCGGCAGCGCGGCACAGGCCTTGGGGGGAGGGTTGTTGGCCGCGGGCTTGTTGGCCATCACAGTCGCTCCGAAGTCGGCAGGGGAGGGGACGGGCTGGGGACGATCGGCGGCTCGGCGATCAGGGTTTGGGCAGGTCCACCGACGTGCCGATCGTCGGCACGTCGGCCTGCCAGCCACGCGTGGCCTTGAGAAACTCCTGCATGCCCCGGGCCGCGGGGGGCTCGCCGTGGACGAGGAAGATCCGGGCCGGGGCGGGCATCCCGGTGAGCCAGCGGCCGAGCTCCGCGCGGTCGGCATGCCCGGAGAAGGCGTCGACCTGGCGGACGGCGGCCCGCACCGGGATGTCGCGGCCGTGGATCCGGAGCGTCTCGGCACCCTCGAGCAGCTCGCGGCCGCGGGTTCCCTTGGCCTGGAAGCCGGCCACCAGCACGGTCGTGGTCGGATCGGGCAGACGGCGGGAGAGATGGTGCAGGATCCGACCGCCGTTCATCATGCCGCTGGAGGCGATGATGATGCCCGGGCCGCGGTGGGCGTTGATCGCCTTCGACTCGGCGGCGGTCCGGGCCAGCCGCACGAACGGGCTCGCGGCCGCCTCGGCCACCCCCGCCAGCCGGGCCTCGCTCAGGTCGTGCTCGGCGCCGTGCCGGCGGAAGATCTCGGTGGCTTCGACCGCCATCGGCGAATCAACCCAGACGGGCAGGTCCGGGATCCGCTTCGCGGCCATCAGCGTGCGGAGCAGGTAGACGAGCTGCTGGGCCCGGCCGACCGCGAACGACGCGACGAGCATCACGCCGCCGCGGGCCACCGCCTCGTTGGCGACCGACTCGAGCTCCTCGAGCGGCCGGGTGGGCGAATGGTCGCGGTCGCCGTAGGTGCTCTCGCAGACGAGGTAGTCGCAGGGAGGAGGAGGCTCGGGATCGCGGTACAGGGGCGCGTCGTAGCGGCCGACGTCGCCGGAGAACAGGATCCGCACGGGCGGCCCGTTCTCGCCGGCGGCCTCCGTCTCCACGAAGCCGCTGCCGAGCATGTGGCCGGCGTCGTGGTAGCGGCAGCGGATGCCGGCCGCGGGTTCGAACCAGGTCCCGCGGTCGACCCGGCGGACGAGCTCGAGCGTCGCGGCCACGTCCCGCTCCTCGTACAGCGGGAGCGCCGGCTGGTGCTGCGAATAGCCCTTGCGGTTGGCGTAGGCGGCGTCCTCCGCCTGGCACTTGGCCGAGTCGTAGAGGAGCAGCCCGAGCAGGTCGGCGGTGGCGGGGGTGGCGTGGATCGCTCCGCGAAAGCCCTCCCGCACCAGCCGCGGCAGCCAGCCGGAGTGGTCGATGTGGGCATGCGTGAGGACGACCGCGTCGATCCCGGACGGAGGCGTGCCCAGCGGCTGCCAGTTCTTCAGCCGCAGCCGCTTCTCCCCCTGGAAGAGCCCGCAGTCGACGAGCACCCGACGGCCGCCGTGCTCGAGCAGATGCCGCGAGCCCGAGACCACGCCGGCCGCGCCCAGGAAGGTCAATCGTGCCATCGCCCGTCGTCTCGCATCCTGCCGCGGCGCCGCCCGGTCACCGCTCCGGTGCGGGCCGTACCGGCCCGCGCCGAGTCTCGCCCGCCACCGCGACCTCGCCGGCCGCGAGCCGGATCGCCTCGAGCCAGTGGCTCGCGCCGCCGGCCGCGGGCGCCGAGGGAATGTACACCACGAGCGCGCTGCGGGCGCCGCCGCGCCGGATTTCCGCGACGACCCCGAGTCCTTCCAGCCGGCGGGCCATGGCGCCCAGCAGCGGGCCCGCGGGCAGTGGCAGGATTCCGAGCCGCGTCCGGGTCAACACCACCCGCAGCTGGTTGGGCCCTTGGAGCGTCACCTCCGCGTCGATCCAGAGCGTGGCCGCGAACAAGCCGCGACCCACCCGCATCGCGGCCCGCAGGCCACCCGGGAGGAACTCGACCCTCGGCTCCCGGCACCAGCCGGGCAAAACC
>CAXNGP010000182.1:0-5127 GCA_964201845.1 Pirellulales bacterium | reverse complement strand
GAGGCCTCGATCCGAGCGACCGCGTCGTCCGGGTGTCGGCCGACAGCCTCACCCGGCTCGTGGGCCTCGCCGGCGAAGCGCTCGTCGAGACGCGGCAGATGAGGCCCTTCGTCGACGGCCTGCTCCAGTTCCGCTCGGCCCAGGTCGATCTCTGTGACGCGCTGGCCTCGCTCGATGAAAAACTGGAGGCGGGCGAACTGCCCGCGGCCGGTGCCGCCGCGACCGTGGCCGCGATCCGCCGCCGGGCCGACGCCGGGCTGGCGGCGCTCGCTCGGCAGGTCGACGACTTCGAGAGCTTCGCCCGCCGCAACGAGGATCTTTCCAACCGGCTCCACCACGAGGTGATCGCCAGCCGGATGCGGCCGCTGGCCGACGGAATCCGGGGCTTTCCCCGGCTGGTTCGCGACCTGGCCCGCACGCTCGGCAAGGAGATCCGCTTCGAGGTGGTCGGCGAGCAGACGGGCGTCGACCGCGACATCCTCGACAAGCTGGAGGCCCCGCTCTCGCACCTGATCCGCAACGCGATCGACCACGGGCTCGAGCCCCCGGCGGAGCGGGCGGCCGCCGGGAAGCCGGCCGCGGGCACGATCCGCCTCGAGGCCCGGCACCGGGCCGGCATGCTCCACATCACGCTGGCTGACGACGGCCGCGGCGTCGAGGTCGAGCGGCTCCGGGAGCGGGCCGTCGCCAAGGGGCTCGTCGCCCAGGCGGTGGCCGAGCGGCTCGGCGAACTCGAACTGCTCGAGTTCCTGTTCCTGCCCGGCTTCACCACCAGCGACCGGGTGACGGAGATCTCGGGCCGCGGCGTCGGTCTCGACGTGGTGCAGAGCATGGTCAAGGCCGTCGGCGGCACCGTGCGCGTGGCGAGCCAGCCGGGCCGGCGGACCGTCTTCACGCTCCAGCTGCCGATCACGATGTCGGTGATCAGGGCCCTGCTCGTCCAGATCGCCGGCGAGCCCTACGCCTTCCCGCTGACCCGGATCGACCACATCCTGCCCGTGCCGCAGGCCGCGATCCGGACCGTCGAGGGCCGGCAGTATTTCGACCGCGACGGCGCTGCGACCGGCCTCGTGCTCGCGGCGCAGATCCTCGAGCTCGTCGGGCCGCCGCCGCCCGATCCGATGCCGGTGGTGGTGGTCAGCGACCGCGGCCAGCAGTTCGGGATGATCGTCGACGCCTTCCTCGGCGAGCGGGACCTCGAGGTGCGGCCGCTCGACCCGCGGCTGGGCAAGGTGGCCGACATCAACAGCGCTTCGCTCCTGGAAAGCGGCAACCCGGTCCTGATCGTCGACGTCGAGGATCTCGTGCGGAGCATCGACAACGTCCTCTCCGGTCGGCGGCTGTCGCGGGTGGAGTTCGAGAAGCTCGCCGAGGAGGCCCGGCCGCGGAAGCGGATCCTCGTGGTCGACGACTCGATCACCGTCCGCGAGCTGGAGCGGCAGCTGCTCCAGGCCCGCGGCTACGCCGTGGACGTGGCGGTGGATGGCATGGACGGCTGGAACGCCGCGCGGAGCACGCCCTACGACCTGATCGTGACCGACGTGGACATGCCCCGAATGGACGGCATCGGCCTCGTCTCCCTCATCAAGGCCGATCCGGCCCGCCGTGAGACCCCCGTGGTGATCGTCTCCTACAAGGATCGCGAGGAGGACCGCCTCCGCGGCCTCGATGCCGGCGCCAACCGCTACCTCACGAAGAGCAGTTTCCACGACGAGACGTTCGTGGATACGATCGTCGACTTGATCGGCGAGGTGTGAGGTCGGGTGGGATGCGGATCGCGATCGTCAACGACGTGCGGGCGGCGAGCGAGGCGCTCCGCCGCGTGGTCGAGCGGCTCCCGGGTCACGAGGTGGCCTGGGTCGCCGCCGACGGCGTGGAGGCGATCGCCCAGGCCCGCCGCGACCGCCCCGACCTGATCCTGATGGACCTCCTGATGCCGCATCTCGACGGCGCGGAGGCCACGCGGCAGATCATGGCCACGGCGCCCTGCGCGATCCTGGTGGTGACCGCCACGGTCAGCGGCAATATCTCGCTGGTCTACGATGCGATGGGCTCCGGAGCCCTCGACGCCGTCGACACGCCCGTGCTCGGCCCCGCGGGTGAGTTGGCGGGCGTCGGGCCGCTCGTCGACAAGATCGGCCTGATCGCCAAGCTCGTCGCCGCCCCGGTGGCGCCGCCGCGAATCCAGCCGGGATCCGTTGCGTCTGGACCCACGCGGCTGCTCGTGGTGGGCGCCTCGACCGGCGGTCCCAAGGCGCTGTGCGACCTGCTCCTGCCGCTGCCGCGTGACTGGAACGCCGCTGTCGTCGTCGTCCAGCACGTGGACGTGGCCTTCGCGCCGGGGCTGGCCTCGTGGCTGGCCGACCGCACCGGCCGGCCCGTCCGGGTGGCGGAGCACGGCCAGCGGCCTCAGCCCGGCGAGGTGCTGCTCGCGGCCACCAACGACCACCTGGTGATGGCGGCCGGGGGCAGCCTCGAATACCGGCCCGAGCCACGGGAGGTGTTTTTTCGGCCGAGCGTCGACGTGTTCTTCGAGAGCGTCGCGGCCCATGGTCCGAAGTCGGGCGTGGCGGTGGTGCTCACCGGCATGGGCCGCGACGGTGCCCGCGGTCTCGCCGCGCTGCGGCACAAGGGCTGGCACACGATCGCCCAGGACGAGGCGACCAGCGTGGTCTGGAGCATGCCCAGGGCGGCGATCGACGCGGGCGGAGCCTGCGAGGTGCTGCCGGTCGCCCGCATGCCGGCCGCGATCTCGGCCCGACTGCAGTAGCCGCCTGAGTCACCACCGAGGCGGCGGTCGCTCGATCAGCCGCATCACCTCGAGCACGGTCGCCTCGGCGCCGTCCGGCGGGGCGATCACCTGCACGCCCACGGGGAGCCCCCGGCTGCCGCGATCGGTCGCCGCCGCGGCCCGGAGCACGGGATCCCAAGAACCCCCCCGGCCCGCTTCCTCGTCGGCCCGCACCGTGGTCACCGGCACCGCACCGGCAGCGAGGTCGAGCAGGTTGGCGAGGAAGCAGGGTGCGGCGGCGAGCACCAGCCGCGCGGCGGTGCCATGCCGCAAGGCCGGCAGCGCCGACACGGGGCACACGATCGCATCGCAGCCCTGCGTGGCCGCGGCCAGACGACCGGCCAGCGCCGCCCGCGCCGCCAGCACCTCGGCCAGGCCGGCCGCGCCGCAAGGGCCCGTGGCCATCAGCCCTTCCGCCTCGATGCGCCGCCCTGCGAGCCGCGCCATGCCCGCCACCGTCGGCCGTAGCCAGCGGGGCATGCCGGCGAGCCGTAGCAGCCGGCCGACATCCCGCATCGGCCGCTCGCCACCGAACAGCCGCCGGGTGTCGACCCCGCCACCCGCCGAGAGGATCGCCAGATGCAGCCACGCGGCCGCCTCCGCCAGGCCGCCGTCGATGGCGATCATCTCGACGCCCGCGGCCCGAAGCCGATCGACCGCCTCCGTCACGCCCCGCCGGATCGCCACCGACGGAGGGATCGGCCCCGTCGTGGCCCACCAGGCGACCCGCTTCACCGCGGCCGGCCGCTCTGGCGTCAGACAGACCGCGTCGCAGGCGAGGGCGAGATCCGCGACTGCGCGAGCGAGGAACCCGGCTCGCGGCCGAACCGCCCTCAGGCCGGGCACGGTGTCGATCGCTCCGCCTTCCCCGAGCACGGCCGAGCGGGGCATGAGCGTGGCGATCCCGCAGGCATGGGCCGGTTGGCGCAGGCTCCCCGCCAGGTCGTTGCCGACGGCGAGCGGCACCACGCCGGCCGCGACCGCCGCCGCATCGCCGCCGCTCGACCCGCCCGGCCCGCGGTCGGCCGCGAGCGGGTGGATGGTGCGGCCGAAGACCGGGTTGTCGGTCTCGTGGAGATACGTCGCCTGCGGCACGTTGGCCTTGGCCACGATCACGGCCCCCGCCGCCCGGAGCCGCGTCACGATCGCCGCATCGGACGCATCGATCAGCGACAGTCGTGACCGGATCCCCAGCGGTGTCCGCAGCCCGCGCACGGGGAAACATTCCTTGACGCTCACCGGCACACCGGCCAGCGGGCCGCTGCGGCGTTCGTCGACGGCCGCGGCCTCGCTCACCGACTCGGCGAACCGCGGCTGAACCAGCGCGTTGAGGCGAGCATGCGTCGCCTCGTACCGGAGGCGCGCGGCGGCGTGAATCTCGACCGCCTGGAGGCGACCGGAACCGACGGCCGCGGCGATCGAGGCGGCGCCGAGTTCCTCGTCGACCCGGGCGTCCCCCGTCACAGCCCGGGGAAGCCCGTCCCGGCGGCCGCGGGCTTCAACTCGCTGGCCCAGACCACATTGTCGTCCACGGCCAGGCCGGTGATCACGACCTCGTCGCCGGGCGCCACGGACGGCTCGGTCCGCGTCAGCACCACCATCTCGAACGCCGGCTTGGTGTCGGTGGCGGCCAGGCTCACCTGCGACCGCCAATACGGCCCCACGCGCCGGGCCCCGACGAACGTGGCCGGGGTCACGACGCCGTCACTCGGCCGCTTCGCGTAGGCGATCCAATCCCGCGTCAGGCGAGACAAGTCGGCCAGCAGTTGCGGATGATCCGCGAGGCCGGCACGGATCGCGTCACCCTGCTCGATGGCCGGCTCGAATGGGCGGTTCGTTTCGGTCGCGAGCCGCTCGAGCGCGGCCAACTCCTCCGCGTAGCCCGCGAGCGACCGGTACCACTTCGCCAGCAGCCGTTTGCGAACCGGATCGGCAGGGTCGTCGACGGCGGCCACCGCCTCGAGGGCGGCGGTCGACTCGGCGACCGCGGCGCCGAGTTTCTCGAGATCGAGCGGCTCGGGCTCCGGCGGCGCGGGCGGCTCCACGGCGGCCGTGGGCGGCGTCGCCGTGCCCGTCTCGTCGAGCAGGTTCATCAGCGGATCATCCGCGGACTGGTCCGCAGCGGGAGGCGCGGCCGGGTCGACGACCGCGACATCCGTCGGCTCCGGCTCGACCGGACTGGTTGGTGGCTCGGTGGTCGTCAGATCGGCTGCGTTCGGGAGTGCGGCTTCACTGTCGTCCCCCGCGGGCGTGCCGACGATGTCGTCCAGACTGGGAACCTTCGAGAGGGTGTCTGAACCGGCCGGCCGGAACTTCGCCGGCAGCAGGAACGCCAC
>CAXNGP010000181.1:0-5133 GCA_964201845.1 Pirellulales bacterium | reverse complement strand
CTCGCTCGACGACGCGGCGCTCGAGCCGATCGGGCGGCTCACGGCGCTCGAGCGGCTGAACCTCTGGCGGGTGCCCGTCGGCGACACGGGCATCGCCCACCTCGCGCCGCTGGTCAAGCTCCGCTGGCTGAACCTCGACAACACCCAGCTCAGCGACGCCGGCCTCACGGCCCTCGCCGACATGAAGGACCTCGCCTTTCTCCACATCGGCTCGACCGCCGTCTCCAACGCCGGCCTCGACCAACTGGCGAAACTGACGGCGCTCCGTGAGCTCTATCTGACGCGCACCGCCGTCGACGCCGCCGGGGCGGCCGGTCTCAGGGAACGGCTCCCGGAAGCCAAGATCATCGTCGAAGCCGGTGGCCAGTGATCTGCTGACCGGCATCGGGCCGACCTTACACAGCCATTCCGTTCACGGCCACCATCAAAGGCCGCGAGGGGCTGCCTGTGCCAAGCGAGCGGCGTAGGAAACCGAGTACAGCCCGGAGGGCGGAGCGAGGTTTCCTCCGAGTGAGCGTAGGGCAGGATGCCCGAAGCGAACGTCCGGCGAGCTGGCACAGGCAGCCCCGAGCCACCACCGCGGAGGTTCACGCCGGAATCGCATCCGTCTCCAGACCTCTGCTCGTGGCTATACTGAACGAGTTCCGTTCGGAGGCTGCCCGAGGGCCTCCGTCCCGCCGATCGACCAGCCTCGCTGGTCCGCGATCCGGCCAAGCGGCCTGGATCGGCGACGCGGGTGACCCCCTGACAGGATCGTGTGTCACATGGGTTGCTCGACCTTGGCCCGGCTGTCGCTCGCTCTCCTCCTCGCTGCCTTGACCGGCATCCCGCCGACAGCCTTGCTGGCAGACTCCCCGCCGGCCAAGCCGGCCGCGCGGCTTTCCTTCAATAAGGACATCCGGGCGATCCTCTCGGACAACTGCTTCGCCTGCCACGGCCCCGACAGCGGCAACCGGCAGGCGGGCCTGCGGCTCGACACCTTCGAGCAGGCGACCGAGGAGCTCGAGAGCGGATTGCGGGCGATCGTGCCGGAGGACCCGGCGGCCAGCGAGTTGCTTGCCCGCGTCGTCTCCGATGATCCAGACGTCGTGATGCCGCCCCCCGAGGCCAAGATCGGCAGACTCTCGGCCGAGCAGGTGGCCACGCTCAAGCGCTGGATCGCCGAAGGGGCGACCTACGAGCCGCACTGGGCGTTCGTGCCGCCCGTGAAGCCCGAGGCGGCCGACGCCGCGGCCGGCATCGACGCGCTCGTCGCTGAAAAACTCGCCGCCCGTGGCCTCGCCTTCCAGCCCGAGGCCGATCGCGTCACGCTCATCCGCCGCGCGAGCTTCGACATCACCGGCCTGCCCCCCACGCCGGCCGAGGTTCAAGCGTTCCTCGCCGACACATCGCCCGATGCCTACGACAAACTCCTCGACCGGCTCCTCGCCAGCCCGCGGTACGGCGAGCGGATGGCCGCCGACTGGATGGATCTCGCCCGGTACGCCGACAGCTACGGCTTCCAGGTCGATCGGCCGCGACCCACGATGTGGCCCTGGCGCGACTGGGTGATCAAGGCCTTCAACGACAACCTGTCCTGGGATCAGTTCACGCTCTGGCAGGTGGCCGGCGATCTGCTGCCGAATCCGTCGCCCGAGCAGATCCTGGCCACGGCCTTCAACCGGCTCCATCCACAGGAGGCGGAGGGTGGCAGCGTGGAGGAGGAGTATCGCGTCAACTACGTCAACGACCGGGTCACGACCTTCGGCACGGCCTTCCTCGGGCTGACGCTCGAGTGCTGCCGCTGCCATGACCACAAGTTCGACCCGCTGTCACAGAAGGAGTACTACCAACTCTTCGCCTTCTTCGACGACGTGGACGAGGCGGGGCTGTATTCCTTCTTCACTGACACCACGCCCACGCCGAAGCTCAGGCTCGTGGACGACAAGGCCGCCGCCGCCCTGGCGAAGACCGACGAGGCCTGCGCCGAAGCGGCCGCCATGCTCGCCGAGCGCGAGGCAACCGTGCGGCGGGCCGTGGCCGACTGGGCGGCCGGCAAGGGGGAAAAGCCTGCGGCACTCGCGGCCGAGGCCGCCGGCACGATCCCCGGCGAGCTCGCCCGGTACGCGTTCGACGAGCGACGGCCCGACGGCAAGTTCGCGAGCGCCACGGCCGACGATCGCCCCGCCACCTCGCCGGCCGACAACACGCTCGTGCCCGGCAAGGTCGGTCAGGCCATCCGGCTCACCGGCGACCATGCCGTGACCACGCCGGTGGGCAACTTCCGGCGCAGCCATCCCTTCACCGTCTCCCTCTGGCTCCAGGCTCCCACGCGGTATGACCGGGCGGTCGTGTTTCATCGCTCGCGGGCCTGGACCGACGCCGCCAGCCGCGGCTACGAGCTGCTCGTGGCGGAGGGGCATCTCCGCTGGTCGCTCGTCCACTTCTGGCCGGGCGACGCGGTGAGCGTGCGAGCAGCCGAGCCGCTGCCCGTGGGCGAATGGGTGCACGTGGCCGTGACGAGCGACGGCTCCGGCAAGGCGGCGGGCCTGAGGATCTTCGTCGACGGCCATGCGGCGGCCACCGAGATCGTCCGCGACAACCTCACCCGCGAGATCACCGGTGGCGGTGGCGACACGATCGCGATCGGCGAGCGGTTCCGCGACAACGGCTTCAAGGAGGGGCTCGTCGACGACTTCCGCGTCTTCGACCGGGCGCTCTCGCCGCTCGAGATCCGGGAGCTCGTGGCGCCGGGGACGATCGCCACCGCGCTCGAGAAGCGGGAGCCGGCCGAACTGCTCGGCGACTACGCGGCAGCCGCCTTCGACGAGCCGACGGCCGCCGCCCGCCGCACGCTGGAAGACACGCGCCGCGGCCGCGACGATCTCGCCGAACGTCCGGCCGAGATCATGGTGATGCGGGAACTGGCCGAGCCGAAGGTGGCCCACATCCTCGAGCGGGGCGACTACGACAAGCGGGGCGCGGCGGTCGAGCCGGGCACGCCGGCCGCCTTGCCCCCGTTCCCGCCCGACTTGCCGAAGAACCGGCTCGGCCTCGCGAAGTGGCTCGTCGATCCCCAGCACCCGCTCCTGGCCCGGGTGACGGTGAACCGCATCTGGCAGGCGCTCTTTGGCCCCGGGCTCGTGCAGTCGCCGGAGGATCTCGGCAGCCAGGCGCCGCGGCCCGACTACCCGGAGGTGCTCGACCTCCTGGCCTGGAAGTTTTCCCATCCGCAGAGTGCCGGCGGCTTCGGCTGGGATCTGAAACGGCTCGTCAAGGCAATCATGCTCTCCCGCACCTACCGGCAACGGAGCATCGCCGATCCCAAGACCATGGCCGACGATCCGCTCAACGCGTGGCTGGCCCGCGGCCCGCGGCACCGTCTGCCCGCCGAGATGATCCGCGACGGGGCGCTCGCCGCCGCCGGGTTGCTCGTGGAGAAGGTGGGTGGCCCGCCGGTGAAGTCCTACGACCTGCCCGACTCGTTCAAGCCCGAGGCCGCGGGCTCCGGCGAGGCGCTGTACCGCCGCAGCCTCTACACCTACTGGCGGCGCACCGGCCCCGCCCCGATGCTCGAGGCCTTCGACGTGCCCAAGCGGGTGGTCTGCGTGGCGAAGCGCGACACCACCAACACGCCGCTCCATGCCTTCGTGCTCTTGAACGGCGTGCAGTTCGTGGAGGCGGCCCGCGTGCTGGCCGAAAAGCTCCTGGTCGAGACGAAGGGCGACGCCACCGCGACGCTCGCGCTGGCCTTCGAACGGCTCACAAGCCGCCCGCCCGACGAGCAGCAGCGGGCGATCCTCGGCCGGATGCACGCCGCCCAACTCGCGTGGTATGCAGCCCGGCCCGAGGAGGCGCAGAAGTTCGCGAGCGTCGGCCAGACCAAGCGAAACGAGGCGTTGCCGGCCGTCGAGGTGGCGGCCGCCGCGAGCGTGATCAACGCCCTGATGAACTACGACGAAAGCGTGGTGAAGCGATGAAGCGATCTCCTGTGCAGCAGGTTCCAGTGCAGCAGGCTCCGCTCGACAGGCGGCAGTGGCTCGGGCAGTTCGGCATGGGCTTCGGTTCAGTGGCACTCGCGCACCTGCTCGCCCGGCAGGCTTCGGCCGAGGCGGCCACGGGCGGCGACCTCGCGCTGCCCGCCGGCTCGCATGGCGGCGTGCTGGACGGCTTCCATGTGCCACCCAAGGCCAAGCGGGTGATCTATTTGTTTCAGTCGGGCGGGCCGTCGCAACTCGATCTCTTCGACCACAAGCCGCTGCTCAAGGAGCGCGACGGCGAGCAGCTGCCGGAGAGCGTCCGCGGCGGCCAACGGCTCACCGGCATGTCGGGCAACCAGAGCTCGATCCCGCTGGCGGCCTCCCCCTTCGCCTTCGCCCGCCACGGCCAGAGCGGCGCCTGGGTCTCGAGCCTGCTGCCCCACACGGCCAAGATCGCCGACCGGCTCTGCTTCATCCATTCGATGCACACCGAGAGCATCAACCACGGCCCCGGTGTGACCTTCATGCAGAGCGGCTCGCAGATCCCGGGTCGGCCGAGCATCGGGGCCTGGCTCGACTACGGGCTCGGCACCGCCGACGACGACCTGCCTTCGTTCGTGGTCCTGATCACGAAGAACAAGGGGGGCCAGCCGCTGATGAGCCACCTCTGGGGCGCGGGCTTCCTGCCGCCCAAGCATCAGGCGGTGCGGTTCCGCTCCGGGGGCGACCCGGTGCTCTACGTGAGCAACCCGCCCGGCGTGTCGCCAGAGAACCGCCGGGCCCTGCTCGACGGCCTGCGGGAGTTGCACGAGCACCAGTTCGCGGCCACGCCCGACGCCGCGATCGCGGCCCGGATCGCCAACTACGAGATGGCCTTCCGGATGCAGGCGAGCGTGCCCGAGGTGAACGATTTCTCCGACGAGCCGGCGAGCGTGCTCGACCTCTACGGCCCCGAAGCCCGCGACCCCGGCACGTTCGCGGCCAACTGCGTCCTGGCCCGGCGGCTGGCCGAGCGGGGCGTGCGGTTCATCCAGCTCTATCACCAAGACTGGGACCACCACGGCGGCCTCAAGGGGGGCATCGCCTCGGAGGCCCGGCAGACCGACCGGCCGGCCGCGGCGCTGGTCGAGGATCTCGCCCAGCGGGGCATGCTCGACGACACGCTCGTGGTCTG
>CAXNGP010000180.1:0-5134 GCA_964201845.1 Pirellulales bacterium | reverse complement strand
GCGTGAACAGGAACGCCGTCCGGCCGGCGACCTCGAACACCTCCCCCGGCAGGATCAGGTTCTTGCTCATCGCCCGTTCGTCGCCCTGTCCAGGCCCGGCTGCGGTGGCCAAGGCGAGCGCCATCAGGGAAATCCACGAGTTCGCGGGTCTCGAGCAAACACGGACGATATCGGCCGGCATCAGCATTCCTCACGGGGCGGGATGCACCGAGGAGGCTATTTCTTGCTCCCAGGGCGTTCAGGGGCCATACTTTACGCGGTTCATGACTCCCGGTCCTGGCCTCCCTCGGGAGCGATCGGTCGTCGATGCCACCTCCCGCCGATCGGCCGCCCGCTCCCGTGGCGGCCCGCGGTTCGGGGCTTTCCCCGGGCCGGCGACGCGGGTGACCCTGCAGGAAGCCTTCCCATGGGTTGCTGCGTCCCCCTCGATCGGCTCCGGCAGACCATCGCTGTCGGTCTGGTCACGACGGTGGCCGCGATCGCCGCGGCCGCCGACCCGGCCATCCGCTTCGACCGCGACATCCGGCCGATCCTCTCCGAAAACTGCTACGCCTGCCACGGGCCGGCCGACCAGGAGGCGGGGCTGCGGCTCGACAGCCACGAGGCGGCGACGGCCGAGCTCGCCAGCGGCGGGCGGGCGATCGTGGCGGGCGACCTGAAGGCGAGCGAGATGCTCGCCCGGATCGTGGCCACCGATCCCGACGTGGTGATGCCGCCGCCCCACACCAACAAGAAGATCACCCCGGAGCAGCGGGACCTGCTCGCCCGGTGGATCTCAGCTGGAGCTCCCTACGAGCGGCACTGGTCGTTTGCGCCGGTCGTGCGGCCGGAGGTGCCGGCGGCGGCCGACCCGGCCGTGACCAATCCCGTGGATCGGTTCCTCGAGGCCCGACTGGTCGAGGCGAAGCTGCCGGTGCACCCCGAGGCCGACCGGCCCACGCTCCTCCGCCGGCTCTCCTTCGCGCTCACCGGCCTGCCGCCCACGCCCGCCGAGGTCGCCGCCTTCGTGGCCGACACGGCGCCCGATGCGTACGAGAAACAGGTCGAGCGGCTGTTGCAGAGCCCGCATCACGGCGAGGAGATGGCCCGTCACTGGCTCGACGCGGCCCGCTACGCCGACACCCACGGGTTGCACCTCGACAACGAGCGGCAGATGTGGGCCTACCGCGACTGGGTCGTGAAGGCCTTCAACGACAACCTGCCGTTCGATCAGTTCACGATCTGGCAACTCGCGGGCGACCTGTTGCCCGACGCCACGCTCGAGCAGAAGGTGGCCACCGGCTTCTCGCGGTGCAACGTGACCACGAGCGAGGGTGGCTCGATCAACGACGAGCTGATCTTCCGCTACTCCGTCGACCGCACGGCCACGATGACCAACGCCTTCATGGGCCTCACCGGCCAGTGCGCCGTCTGCCACTCGCACAAGTTCGATCCGATCTCCCACAAGGAGTTCTATTCGCTCTACGCCTTCTTCAACTCGGCCGCCGATCCCGGCTTCGACGGCAACAAGATCGACACGCCGCCGGTGATCAGGGTGCCGACAGACGAGCAGCAGCGGCGGCTGGCGGAACTCGATGCCGCCCGCCCCGGGCTGGAGAAGGCGATCGCCGACGCGCAGGCCGCGGTCGTCTACGTCGATCCGGCCACGGCCGACCCCAAGACCCAGCCGGAGCGGCTCGAAAAGGTCTGGCTCGACGACGAGTTTCCACCGGGCGCCGCGGTGAAGAGCAGCGGCGGGCATCCGACCGCCTGGCTCACCGGCGACGCGGCCGCGGGCGTGCTCTCCGGCCAACGCAGCCTCGAGCGGACGGCCTCCGGCATCGGCCAGGACTTCTATGAAGGCGGAGCTGCCGAGATCGTGGTGCGGCCCAACGAGGAGATCTTCGCCCACGTCTGGCTCGACCCGGCCAAGCCGCCGAAGAGCGTGATGATCCAGTTCAACACCGGCGAGTGGAAGCACCGGGCCGTGTGGGGTGAGCCGAACGTGATCCCCTGGGGCGACCTCGGCAAGCCCTCGCGGCACCATGCCGGCCCGTTGCCGGAGGCGGGCAAGTGGGTGCGGCTGGCCGTGCCGGCGAAGGCCATGGGCCTCGAGCCGGGGACCAAGATCAAGGGATTTGCCCTGACGCAGTTCGACGGCCATGCCCGCTGGGATCTCGTCGGCGGCGTGAGCGTGAACGATCCGGCCGCCGATCCGACGCGGTCGCTCGCCCGCTGGTGGGCCGACCGCGTTGGCAAGGACAAACTCGACGACGTGCCGGCGGATCTCCGTGGCCTCGTCAAGGCCGGCCCGGAGCAGACGACCAAGCCCGAGGAGGTCGAGCGGATCCGCCGTCACTGGATCACGCAGGTCTGGGCCGCGAAGCCCGAGCTGCTCACCGCTGCGCTCGCCGCGGTCGAAGCCAACGGCAAGGCCAAGGCCGAGATCGAGAAGCAGATCCCGCTGACCTTCATCTTCACCGACCAGCCGAAGATGCGGGACAGCTTCGTGATGCAGCGGGGCGCCTACGACAAGCCGGGCGAGAAGGTGGAGCGGGGCACGCCCGCCTTCCTTCCGGCGCTCGCCGTGGCCGCAGGCAAGACGCCCGACCGGCTCGATCTCGCACGATGGCTCGTGTCGCCCGACCATCCGCTCACGCCGCGGGTAGCGGCCAACCGGCTCTGGCAGCAGTTCTTCGGCGTGGGCCTCGTGAAGACGAGCGAGGATTTCGGGCTCCAGGGCGAGCCGCCGGCGCACCCCGAACTCCTCGACTGGCTGGCCGCCGAATATCGCGAGCGCGGCTGGGACACGCGGCAGATGGTGAAACTCATCGTCACCAGCCGGGCCTTCCGCCGGGCGAGCCACGTGGCGCCCGAACAACTGGCGGCCGATCCCGAGAACCGGCTTCTGGCCCGCGGCCCGCGGTTCCGGCTCGACGCCGAGCAGATCCGCGACAACGTGCTGGCCGTCTCGGGGCTCTTGGTGCGGGCGCTCGGCGGCCAGGGCGTGAAGCCCTACCAGCCGCCCAATATCTGGGAGCCGGTGGGCTTCGGCAACTCCAACACCCGCAACTACAGGCAGGACACCGGGGAGGCGCTCTACCGGCGCACGATGTATCTGTTCATCAAGCGGACGGCCCCGCATCCGGCGCTCGTCAACTTCGACGCCCCCAATCGCGAACAGTTCTGCGCCCGACGCGAGCGGAGCAACACGCCGCTGCAGGCGCTGCAGCTCATGAACGACGTGCAGCACGTCGAGGCGGCCCGGGCCCTGGCGGCCCGCACGCTCACGGAAGGGGGCGTTGAAGATGCCGCCCGTATCGACTGGCTGTTCCGGACGGTGCTGTCCCGGGCGCCATCGGCCGCCGAGGCCACGATCGTCGCCGAGTCGCTCGCCGGCAACCGGGCCCGCTACGCGGCCGACGTCGAGGCGGCCCAGCGGGCGATCGCCCACGGCGAGTCGAAGCCGCCGCCGGGGCTCGCTCCGGCCGAACTGGCTGCCTGGTCCCTCGTGGCCAACCTGATGCTGAACCTCGACGAGACGCTGACCCGCAACTGACGGGAGAGATGCCCATGAATCCGCTCGACATCCAGGCCCGCGAGGCCTTCCGCATCGGCATGGCCCGCCGGGCCTTCCTCGGCGCCTCCGGCGTGGGCGTGGGGGCGGCGGCGCTCTCGCTCCTGGAGCAGCGGGCCGCGGCGGCGGCCATCGACCCGGCCGCCCGGGCGGGCACCGGCGGAGGCCGGGTGCATCCCGCCCTGCCCGGGCTGCCGCATCATGCCCCCAAGGCGAAGCGGGTGATCTACCTGCACATGAACGGCGGCCCGTCCCAGCTCGACCTCTGGGACTACAAGCCCGGGCTGCGGGACTACTTCGACAAGGACATCCCGCCGAGCGTCCGCGGCGACCAGCGGCTCTCGACGATGACCAGTGGCCAGAAGCGGTTTCCCGTGGCGCCGTCGAAGTTCACGTTCGAGCAGCGGGGGCGATGCGGCCGCTGGATCTGCACTGATCTGTTGCCGCACACCGCGGGGATCGTGGACGACCTGGCGCTCGTCAAGAGCGTGCACACCAACGCGATCAACCACGATCCGGCGTGCACGTTCGTGATGACCGGCAGCGAGATTCCCGGCAAGGCCAGCATCGGCAGTTGGCTGGCCTACGGCCTCGGCAGCGAGAGTGACGACTTGCCGGCCTTCGTCGTGTTCACGCCGCTGCCCGACATCGATCCGTCACAGGCCCTGTTCACGCGGATGTGGTCGAGCGGATTCCTGCCCACGAGGTTCACCGGGGTGGCCCTCCGGGGCGCGGGCGAACCGGTGCTCTATCTGCCGAATCCAGACGGGATCAGCCCCGCCGACCGCCGGCGGATGCTCGACGGGCTCGGCGCGCTCAACGCCATCGGCTTCGAGCGCTACCGCGATCCCGAGATCCAGACCCGGATCTCGCAGTACGAGATGGCCTTCCGGATGCAGGCCAGCGTGCCGGAGCTGACCGACCTCTCGGACGAGTCGGCCGAGACGCTCGCCCTCTATGGCGACGACGTCAAGAAGCCCGGCAGCTTCACCCACTCGGTGATCCTGGCTCGCAGGCTCGTGGAGCGGGGTGTGCGGGTGGTGCAGATCCTGCACCGTGGCTGGGATCAGCACGGCAACCTGCCCCGGGATCTGGCTTCCCAGTGCCGCGACACCGATCAGGCCACCGCGGCGCTGGTGCTGGACCTCAAGCGCCGGGGCCTCCTGGAAGACACGCTCGTCGTCTGGGGCAGCGAGTTTGGCCGCACCGTCTACTCGCAGGGCTCGCTCAGCAAGGACAACTACGGCCGCGACCACCACCCGCGGAACTTCTGCATGTGGATGGCCGGGGCGGGCGTGAAGCCGGGCATCTCGTACGGCGAGACCGACGACTTCAGTTACAACGTGGTCGAGAACCCGGTGCACGTGAACGACTTCAATGCCACGATCCTCAAGCTCATGGGGATCGACCACGAGCGGTTCACGTTCAAGTTTCAGGGCCTCGACCAGCGGCTGACCGGCGTCGAACGCCAGCGGGTGGTGAGCGAGCTCCTGGCCTGAGCCGCCCGGCGGCCGGGGATCGGGTATCCTCGCCCCGGCCTTTGGAGCCTCCTCATGCCGTCGCCCGCCGTCACGCTCG
>CAXNGP010000179.1:0-5151 GCA_964201845.1 Pirellulales bacterium | reverse complement strand
GGATGCCGCTCGCCGGTCGACCGGCGGCGAAAAAGTCCGACGGCCAAAAGTCCGGCCGCCGCCAGCCCCAGAATCGTGGCCGAAGGCTCCGGCACGGCGGTGACAATCATTGCCTGGCCGTTCACGTCGGTCCCGGTGAAGTTGGCCGTGCGAGCGGTCGTGGCGAGGTTCAGCGACAGGAGGGGGTCGGCGCCGGAGGAGGTTTTCCAGTTCGCGAACGAGTAGTAGCCCTGGCCCGCGAGCGTGGCGTCGGTGCCGGCACCATTCCCCAGAACGTAGTAGTTGACCGTTGCCGGAGCGATGAGCGAGGCGAAGTCGGCCGCGGTGTCGGTGAAAAACCCACCCTCGAACGAGTTGCCCGCACTGATCGTCGTGACCCCGAAAAAGAGGTCGATGTCGCTCGCCGAGGTCATCGCGGCGGTCAGGGGCGTCGCGCCGGTGACCCGCACGACGTCGTTGACGCTGGCCGTCGCTGAAGCATAGTTCGGGGCCGCCCCCGTGAACTTCAACATGAAGTTGGTGCCGGCGGCTGGGTTCAGTTGACCTGCCGTCAGGATGCCGGGGCCGCTACTGGTACCCGGTTGGACGCTGCCCGCACCCGCGATCGCTCCGGCCAGCCGGCCCGAGCCATTGAGGACATTCGTGGCGCCGACCGTCACGCCACCGCCGAGCACGGACGTGGAGCCGAGCGTGAGTCGAACTGAGTCGGCCGTCGCGATGGTATCCACGAGGGCGGCGCCGTCGCCGCCGAGCACGAGTGTTCCAGTTCCGCCGACCGTAATCCCGGTGGCCGTACCGGACCCGCTCGTTGCTGCGAACCCACCCGCGAGCGTGGTCGTGTTGTTGACGTTGAGCCGCAGTTCACCGCTCGTGCCGGAGCCACGGAAGAAACTGCTCTGGCCATTGAAGGTGATGGGTTCGCTGCCCCCGATCACTGCGGCAGCACCCGAGCGACCGCCGATCGAAAGCCCAACCGATGTCGTCAGGCCACCGGCTGCCGTGGTGGACAATGTCCCGTAGTTCAACTGGAGCGTCGCGGTGCCCGCGCTTGCGGCCTGACCGAAGACGAGGCTTCCCCCGTCGACCGGAGTCGTGCCGGTGGAACCGAGCCGAAATCCCCCAGCGTCGACGGAACCGCCAACGGAGAGGGTGCCGGAGCCCGTCTTGGCGATCCGCCCGGAGCCCAACCCGCTCACGTTGCCTGCCAGCACGAGCGCGCCACTCCCCGGCACGTTGACCGTGCGGTCGCCGGTGCCGGTGAAGGCGATGGCCGGTACGACCGTCGCGGTCCCGCTCGTGAGCGCGGGTGCCGTCAAGCCCGAGAGCGAGATGCCGCCCGCCGCCTCGACACGCAGGGGGGAGTTGATCGTCAGGACGCCGGCCGTCCGCGTGGTGCCCTGGAGCGACAGTGTGCCCGAGTTGGCGAGCGTCAACGCAGAAAAGTTGGCGTTGCCGTTCACCGTCAGCGTGGTGCCGGCCGCGATGTCGAGCGTGCCGCTACCCGAGAGATCTCGTCCGGCGTCAAGCGCGACGCTGGCGGTCGATCGCAGGCTCCCGTTGATCGTCAGATCGTTCGTGACGTCACCCAGGTCAACGTCGCTGTTGATCTCCAAGGTGCCGCTGCCCACGCTGATCCCGCCGGCAAACGTATTGGCGGCATCGAGTACGAGTGTGCCGGCGCCGGCCTTCGTCATTCCGGTGGAACCGGCGATCACGCTGGTGATCGTGGTGGGTGAACCGGTGGCCGTGTTAATCGTGTTGGCCGCGAGGTTTGCTCCGCCAAGCGAGACCGTGCCACCCGAGACCGTGTAGCCGCTCGTGGAGAAGGCCAGGCCTGCGTTGGCGTTGACCGTATCAGTCACCGTGACGGTGCCGGCGGTGCCGCCGAAGGTGGCGATCTTCGTGGAATCCCACGCTTCACCCGTCCCATCGGTTTCCGTCGTCCGCCAAGCCGTGCCCCCTGTCTGAGACCATGTGCCATTCCCGCCGAGTATGGTGTCGGTGCCGACCCAGTAGTAGTTGGGCCCGGCACCACCGCCCCCGGACGATGCGGAGTTAGCCGTGAGCATCAAGTCGTCGATTCGCCAGTTTGCCGTGCTGGCGGATGGGCTGCCGGTGCCGCCGTATCCGTAAAGCCGATAGGTGACCGCCGAGGTGGAAGTGCTCGGAGTAGTTAAAGTGCTCGATCGATAGGCCCAGGTACTCGACGTAGTCAAGGTTCCTGCTGTGATCAAGTCCGACCCGTAGCTATCGATACTCGACCGAAGTGTGAACGCAGCGGCGCCGGTGCTGGTGGATCGGGATCCGAAACCGATGTCGCTCAGAGTGAACGAATAGCCAGCATCAGGCGTGAGCGTGAACTCGAAGTAAGCGCTTCCGTTTGCCCCAGTTGCGAGGCTGCCGGTGCGGGCAGCGGCACCGGCATTGTTACTGCCCGAAGCGGCCGTTGAGACGCCATTGAGAGTGAAGTTGTAGCCAGAGGATGCAGACGTAGTCCCCAACATCGTGGTGGTGCCGTTGTTGTTACCCTGAACGACACTCCCAACAGTGACGTTAGCAACGTTGTTCGACGTTGGCGTCGCAGTTTGCATGTTCCAGTAGACCGTCCCAGCCCGTGCGATCGATGGTGCGGCGAGCAAAACGGCAATCACCACGATCGCCGTGGCTCGACTCAAGGAATCCTGCGTGGCCCTTCGCATGCGATCGTCTCCCTGGAGCGTCAATGAGGTGTGGCTGCCGTCGATCCAACCACTCTGCCGCGAGGCCGAGTTGTCAAGGCAAGCGGTGGACTCCCGCTTGAACCTCGTCATCAGAATGATGCCGGTGAATTGTTAGTGCTTGCGTAGCGGAGTGTGCGTTTTGTGTTAGAAATACGATGGCCCGACAGGCCGTCACTTCGATTCGAGCGGGAAATCGATCGTGTTCACGCCGGCCGCGACGGTCGCCGAGAGTTCGGTCTTCTCGTGATACCGCGGCGGCAGGATTTCCCGGCCGCCCCGCTCCTCGGTCGCCGTCGTGATGATCACCACGTGGGGCCCCAAGGTGGCTCCGGCGATGTCACGAAGATAGGTGAGTTCGTAGCGGCCGGCGGCATCGGTCAGGTCCGACGAGGAGCGACCCGGGCCGCTGGGCGTGAACACCACGAGGGCACCGGCCAGTGGCGCGCCGTCGAGCGTGACCGTGCCTTGCACGGTGCCCAGATCCGGTCGATCGGATCGGCCGCAGCCGACGGCGAGGAGCAGCGAGGCGAGCCCGAGTACCGCAAACGCCCGCATGATCTCATCCCCCGGGGCCAGAAGGTCAGTTGCCAGCCGTGTCGATGGCCGCGACATTCCCGTCGCGGATGCTGCCCAGGAGCGGCCAGGCGGCCTCGTTGTCTTTGGCATCGATGAACTCGCTCACGAATCGCACCGAGCCATCGGCCATCGCGAAGGCCGCCCCACCGAGGTGGTCGCTGCCGGGCGACTCGAAGAACAGGTTGTTGAGACCACCGGGATTCGAGCGGTGGGGGTCGGTGCAGACATTGAAAAGCGTCACCACGCCGCCGGCCGCCCAGCCGTCGTAGCTGGTGCGGTTGTAGACGTCGTTGCCGCTCGCGCCGGGGAGCGGCCGTAGACGCTGCATCTCGCCCGCGAGAATCACGTTGGAAAGACCGTCCTTGATCGCCGCGGCCGAGCGCGGCCGGGACGATGAAAAAATGCCGTCCAGCAGCCCCGAATCATGACGCAGCCGCGGCGACGTGGCGGTGGCAATCGTTGGCGTCTGGGTGCTCGACGACATGTCGCAGAAGCGATGGTTGTCGGACGTGTTGTTCATGAAGCCGTCGAGCCGACCGTAGCTGCCGCCGTAGTCCGTGCCACCGCCCCGCCAGGTGGTGTCGACGAGCGACAGATGGTCGTTGTTGCCTGTCCGGATGCCCGAGCGGCGGGTGGGGCAGTAGAGAAACGGCAGATCGGTCTGGGCGAGGGCGGCGTTGCCGCGGACGTTGGTCTGCCGGTTCCAGGCTTCGGCGATCGCGAGTTGCTCGAGGTTCGGCATCACCTCCAGGATCCAGCTCGTGCCGTGCTTCGTGCCTGCGGTGAACGAGCCCGGGGCCCGCTGGGCCTCGGCCCAGGGGTCGAAGCAGTCGGTGCAGGTCGCCTTGTCGGAGACGTTCGCGGCCGGAGGGAAGACCCCCTTTTGGCTTTCGAAGGCGAGCACGGCCGTCGCCAACTGCTTGAGATTGTTGCTGCACTGCGTGCGCCGCGCCGATTCGCGGGCCCCTTGGACGGCCGGCATGAGAAGTGCGATCAGGAGCGCGATGATGGCGATCACCACCAGAAGCTCGACGAGCGTAAAGCCTCCGCGGCCGCATGGTCTCGAGCCTGGGCCACGGGACAACAGACGAGCTTCCATGACTTGCAACCCACCTTTTCCCTCACGGGGCTTCGGTCGGCATGCTCCTGTATGGTCGCGCCGCCGACGGACGGGGCCGTCCGGAGACGGAGTCTGGCGGCGACTTGTAGGGCTCAATCGCAGGCGGGATTGGCCCGAGAGCGAGATTCCTTGCTCGCCGGTGGACGTCCTTCGCCAAGCCGCATGGTACCGCACTCCTGCGGTCGTGCCCAAGCACATGGTCAGGAAATGATGAGTGGCGATGCTCGGGGTTGGCCACCACCCGAAAAAAACACCCCGCCCCCACCGAATGCCGGCGAGAGCGGGGTCGAATGAAAGCTTTTTTGTGATCCCGCGGGCCAGTGGCGAGCCAGCTCAGGCCCGCCGTTGCCGGCGGCGGGCCGCGAGGCCCGCGAGACCGATCCCGGCGGCGGCGAGGGCCACCGTCGAGGGTTCGGGAACGACGGCGGTGACAACGCCGGGTGATCCCACTGTCGCGGCACTACCAGGATTCGCGAACGCACCCCACTGGTTGGCAACCGCGTTTCGATAGGTCGGCGACCCAACGGGCGAGTTGGGATCCCACACGAGGGATTCCGTGGCAACTCCCGCCGGCGTAGCACCGACTCCGCCCATGACTCCAGCATGACCATTCGCCGTGGGTTGGGGGTCGAATGACTTGACGAACGTGCTGAGGGGCACCGTTGTCCCGCCCTGCTGGACGGCCGGGCTGAGAGGTGCAACGCGGTAGATCGTCGACGCAGCGACATTTCCTGC
>CAXNGP010000178.1:0-5161 GCA_964201845.1 Pirellulales bacterium | reverse complement strand
GATCGTGGCCAAGGTGTTCAAGCCGCAGGTGCTCTTCGAGGCGGTCGCGCCGGCGGTGGCCGAACGGGTGGCCGCGGCGGGCATCCGCGAGACGGTCGAACTGGGGCTCGACGCCCCGTCGTTCCGCGGCTCGGTGATCGTGGCCGAGGGCAAGGGCGACGCGAAGGGCGGCCGGCAGGCGACAGTCCATCCGGGCCGCATCGGCCGCAGCTACCTGAAACTCACCGACGACGAACTGGCCCGGCTCCTGCTCGGCCAGTGCGACCCGGTGGAGGCGGTGGCGGCGGGACGGATGGAGCCGTCGACGCAGATGGCCGTGAAGCTCGCCGCGCAGCTCTTCCCCCGACAGCCGCTCTGGTGTCCGATGTGGGACGACCTGCCGGCGTGACCCGGGCGGGGCCGGTCGCTCACTCCGACTCGGAGAGCCGCTTCACGTGCTCCAGCACGCGCCGGTGGATCTTGTGGATCGCGAGATCGCTCCACAGCGTCCAGTAGGCCTGCGGGTGCATGGCGAAGGTGTACCAGGTGCGGCCCTCGAGCCGCGTCCGACCGCCCCCGAGATCCACGAGCCGAAACTCGCCGCGCCGGCTCATGAGCGATTGCTCGGCGAGGTGCGGCGGGTGCACGTGTCGCCAGAACGAAAGCTCCGTCATCGGGTCGGGCTGGCTCACCACGTCGAACGCCAGCCGCCGGGGCGCATCCCAGACCGTGATTGGCTCGACGAAATCGCCGGTCGTGAACTCACAGTGGCGGATCGCCCCCACCCCCGAGCCCTCGATCCGGGCCCGCAGGGGGCAGGCGATGCCGCAGCGGAAGAACCAGTCCGTCGGCTCGGGCAGCTCGGGAAAGGAGACGACGTTTGGCCAGACAGCTGCCGGCGGGGAGTTGATCTCGACCGCCGTCAGCACGCAGTATTCAGGCGTTGAGGTGCCGGTCAGCCGCTCCGCCCCGGCCACCAGCGGAAGCGCGAGCACCAGCGGCAGGATGGGCGCCGCTTGGAGGCTGCTCGTCCGCGCCACCGCCCGGCCGAGGATCGCCCCCAGGATGCCCAAGGGCGCCGCGATCGGCGCGGCCATCGCGATGCAGATCAGCCCCTCGAGGGCGAAGACGAGCAGCACGAGCGTTGCGGCGAGCATCACGAACGTGGCCAGCCCGACGGTGGCCGCAAGCGAGCGGGCCGCCGGCCGGTTGAAGAGATAGCCCGCCACCGCTCCCATCACCAGCGGCGTGGCGAGGAAGAGCGCGGCGCCGTACGACTGCAGCAGGTAGACGCAGAGCACGAGCATGACGATACCGACGGCGAGCGCCGCCCCGACGGCCCGCAGCGCCGCGCGGGACTCCACCGACTCGGGTGGCGCCTCGTGGCCGGCTGGCGGCTGCCAGCGTCCGGGGTCGTCGCGTCGGTCGAGACAGAGGCCAAGCATCACGGCAAGCCCCACCACCGGCACGAGCACCGCCAAGCCGAACCACGGAGAGAAGCCGGCCCCGGCGGCCCGCCGCACGCTCATCGAGAGCGCGACCCAGACAAAGGGTAGGTTCCAGGCGAACAGCGCCCAGCCGAGCCAAGCGGGCCCGCCGGCGAGCGCCGCCTGCCGGCCCGTGAGCGAGGGGTTGAGGAAGTCGAGCGGCGTGAGCCAGTTGCCCGTGAGCGCCAGGATCACGCCCGCCTCGACGGCGTACTTGAAGATCGCCAGACCGAGGCCGCTGGCGACGTACTCCATCCGCGTGACGGGCGCCCGCACGCCGAACCAGAGCGAAAGCAGACTACTGAGATTCATGGGATCTGGCTTCCGGCAGCATGATAGACCAATCGATACGCAAGCTCGGGGTCGCCCATGCCTCGTGAGCCGGACTTGGCGGCAAGCGAAGCCAGGGATGGCGAAGCGCAGCCGGCACGGAGTGAGCGGAGGCCTTGGAGGGCCTCGCGGGCCGGAGCGAACGTCCGGCGATGGGGCATGGGCAACCCCGAGCGGACCACTCCGAGTCAGCCGCCGCGGGCGCCGGCGAGCCACTCGTCGGCCCAGGTGCGCACCTGCGCCACACCCTTGCGGTGACAGAAGTCGCCCAGGGTCTCGGCCGGCTTCCGCTCGGCCTTGTAGCAGGCGAGCACGGCGGTGAGTTCGTGGCAGAGGTGCTCGAAGGGGACGACGTCCTTGTATTCCTCGTTGAGCCGGTCACCGAGCAGGCGGCCGCCGAGAAAGATCGTGTACTTGCCGGCCGTCCGCCCCACGATCCCGATGTCGGAGTTGTAGGGGCGGGCGCAGGCGTTGGGGCAGCCGGTCATCCGTAGCGTGAAGGCGTCGTGGGAGAGCCCGAGTTTCGCCACTTCCGGCTCGAGCGAATCGATCAGCCCGGGCAAGACCCGCTCGCTCTCCGCCACCGCCAGACCGCAGGTGGGCAGGGCCACGCAGGCCATGCTCCACCGCCTGAGCGTCGAAATCTCCTCGGAGGTCTTCACGCCGTGCGTGTGGAGGATCTCGGCGATCCGTTCCCGGTCGGTGATCGCCAGATCGGTAAACAGCAGGCTCTGATGCGCGGTGATCCGCACGCCCGGCTTGAGGTCGCCGAGGATCCGCCGCAGGGCCGTTTTGAGCCGGAAGTCGCCCGTGTCGTGAATCCGGCCGTTCTCGACGTTGAAGCCGTAGAAGTATTTGCCGTCGCCCTGCGGGAACCAGCCGATATGGTCGTCGAAGCCGTGGACGTCGGCCGGGTGGCAGGGGGCCAGCGGCTTCCCGAAATACTCCTCCACCTTGGCCCGGAAGTTGTCCAGGCCCATGGTGTGGATCGTGTACTTGAGCCGGGCCACCTTCCGGTCGGAGCGGTTGCCGTAGTCCCGCTGCACCTTGACGATCGCCTCCGCGATCGCACACACGTCTTCGGGCGGCACGAACCCCAGCCGCTTGCCGAGCGCCGGAAACGTCTTGGCGGCGCTCGGGGTCACGCCCATGCCGCCGCCCGCGAGCACGTTGTAGCCCAGGATGCGGCCGTTCTCGTGGACGACGATGAAGCCGAGGTCGTTGGAGTAGACGTCGGTGCAGTTGTCCTCGGGCAGGGCGAAGGCGGTCTTGAACTTACGGGGGAGATAGGTGGGGCCGTAGATCGGCTCCACCTCCGCTTCCTTGGCCCCGCCGGCCGCGAGCGTCTTCTCGCCGGTGTCCGGGTCGGTGAGCCAGATCTCGTAGTAGGCCCGCGTCCGTGGGGCGAGGTGCCTGGCCAGTTCGTCGACCTTGGCCTGCATCTCCTCCCGCACGCGGTCACCGTGAATCGGCGCCGGGCAGCACATGATGTTCCGCTCGACGTCGCCGCAGGCGGCGAGCGTCGTCATCTGGTTGGTGTGCACCTGCTGCATGAAGGTCTTGAGTTCGCCCTTGACCACGCCGTGGTGCTGGATCGCCTGCCGGGTCGTGAGCCGGATCGTGCCGTTGCCCAGCTCGTCGCCCATGTCGATCGCCGCAAGCAACTGCTCGGCCGTGAGCTTTCCACCGGGCACGCAGGTGCGGATCATGAACGAGATCTGCCGCTCGCTCTTCTTGCCATCGACGGCCTTGCGGGTCTCACGGTCGTCCTGCTGGTAGGTGCCGTGGTTCTTGAGCAGCTGGACGGAGGGCTTGCCGAACCCCGGCGCGCCGTCGGCGAGTTCCTTGGCGATGTCGCCGGCGAGGTAGTTGCTCGCGACTTTGGTCAGCTCGACGGCCGAGGGCTTGGGGGCGGCGGCGGTCGGGGAAGCGGTCTGTTCGTCTGCCATGATGGTCGTGCGGGTGATCCTGGTGAAAACCCCGGGGAAACCGGTCCGGAACGGCTGCCGGCGGCCGGCCCCGTCCCTATCAGAATAGGCGAAACGGACCGCCGGGACGATACGAGCCGGTGCCTCGAAATTGCCGCAGACAAAAATAGCCCGTCGGAGACCCCTTGCTTCCACGACCGGCGGAGAAGAGACGGTGGCAGCCACGCTCGCTGAATCACTCGCCGCCGGAGACCCGGACGCGTTCGCGGCCCTCTATGACCGCCTGGCCTTCCGGCTCCTGGGAGCCGCCCGCACCATGACCGGTTCATCTGCCGACGCCGAAGACGTGGTCCAAGACCTGTTCGTGGCGCTCGCGCGAGGCCGGGCCCGGCTCGCCGCCGTCGCCGACCTCGAGGCCTACGTGTTCACGATGCTCCGAAACGCCGTCCGCCGCCGGGGCCGCCGGGCGGCGCTCGACCGCCGGGCCGTGCTCGCGCTCGCCACGCCTGGTCAAGCCGCCGGCTCGTTCACCGAGTCGCCGCCCGAACTCCCCGATGACGCCCTCGTCGCCGCGGTCGCGGCGCTGCCCGAAGCCCAGCGGGAGGTCGTGGCCCTCAAGATCGACGCCGGCCTGACCTTCGCCGAGATCGCCACCGTGACCGGCACGAGCCTGAACACGGCCGCCAGCCGCTATCGTTACGCGCTCGAAAAACTTCGCACGGCCCTCGCCGGCCGGGAGGATGCGTGATGCGCGAACCAGACGACTCGGAATTCGACGCCCTCGAACAACGGCTCACCGCCATGGCCGGCCTCGCCCCGACTGCCGGACACCGCGATCGCGTGCTCGCCGCGGTGCGGGACGCGCTGGCCGATCACCCCGTGCCCCTGCGAGCCGGTTGCGGCGTCGATGCCGGCAGCAGGGCGACGCTCGTCGCGATCGCCTGCTCGGCCCTGCTCGCGGTCATCGCACCGTGGCTGGGCATGGCCCGTGCGTTCGACCGCCTGCCGGCGGAGCCGCGGCTCGTGACGCAAGCCCGAGCCGCCGGGATCGATCTTCCGGTCCATCTGGCCACGACGACACGCGGGCCCCACGAAACAACCCTTTCCCCGCCGGTTGAACGATCGCCAGGGCGGCTCCCCGACGCCTGGCGGCTGCGAACCCTTCTGACAGGAGAACTCTGAGATGGGCCACCTCTTCTTCTACCTCGCCGTTGTCACCGCCTGCCTGCTCTGGTCGGCGGCGTTCACGGCCGCGGCGGCCCGCAGCCGGCCCGGCTGGATCCGCTGGCTGCTCGTCGCCGTGGCGGTGCTCGTGCCGGTGCTCGCGGTCGTGCCCTGGGTCGGCCTGACGGCGATCCTGGCCTTCGCCGTGAAGCTCCAAGCCAACTGGTTCGCCCCCACGCTCACGGCCGCGATCTCGGCTCTCGTGGGGAGCGT
>CAXNGP010000177.1:0-5190 GCA_964201845.1 Pirellulales bacterium | reverse complement strand
CCCTCGCCCTGACCTCGTCCTGACCCCGCCCCAGCCCCCGTAGGAATGCGCCGCCATGACCCGTTCGGAGTTCGGATACTTCTGTGCCGGCGTCGCCGCCGGCGCCCTCGGCCACAAGTTCTATCCTCAGATGCAGGACAAACTCGCCCCGTACATGGCCGGGGCGATGGTGTTCGCGCAGCAGGCCTTCGGTGACGCGATGAAGGACGCGATGGCGGCCGTGCAGACGATGCAGGAGGCCAAGGAGCCGATCGGAGCGGAGTTCTTCACGAAGGCCACCGACGCCGCTGACGCCTCCTCCGCGGGCGAAGCCGCAGCCTGAACTCGTGGCCGATGCACGGCGCTGGAGTCACCCAATGGATGTACGTGTCTCGTTCCCCGACCCGGGCCTCATTCAGGTCGAGGGCGAGGTCTTTGCGAAAGCCGACAGTGAAGCCTGCCGCACGTTCCTGCGGTGCGCGTTCGCGGTGGCCGAAATCGACGACGTGCGGCTGCATGCGGGCAGGTCGCCGCGGGCCGAGTTGCGATTCGCGGCGGGCCGGGCTTGCGGGCGGACGATCATGGACCGTCTGGCGAAGCTGCTCGCGCGGGCCCGCGGGAATCACGAGGTCGCGGCCGAGGTGCAACTGCCGCTGATCGCCCGCGATCGCCGCGGAAGCGTCCGGGTGCGACGGTTCGGCAGGCGAATTTCGGCCTGGCGGATCGACCGGGAGGGTGGCGGCCACGTGAAGCTCTCCCACCCGGCACTCCACCGCCGGGCCGAGGTCGCCCAGGCGATCGAACGCGAGTTGATGAGCGTCCTGGGCGTCGACAAATACTCCACCAACACCCTGTTCGCCGTCGTCAGCATCGACTACGACCCCCGGCAGCTGAACCGCTCGCAGTTGGTGGAAATCCTCGACGGCGTGCTCGCGGCGACGCAGATACCGGTCAAGCCCGACAAGCTCGACCTGACGCTGGCGTTGGCGACCGCGTCGCTCCCGCTGGCGGCCGCGGCGCAGTTCGCCTTCCCTGCCCTTCTGCCGGCCGCCGCCGGGCTGTTCCTCTACACGTCGATCCCGTCGTTCCAGGGGGCGAAACACCTGCTGCTGACCGAGCGTCGGCTGGGCTGCGACGTGCTGGACGTGGTCGTCATCCTCGGCTGCCTCGCCACGGGACAAATCCTTCCCGGGGCCGTGCTCATCTGGTGCCTGGCGCTGGGGCGGACCCTGGTCAAGCAGACGGAGGACCGGTCGAAGAAGATGCTGCTCAACGTGTTCGGCAAGCAGCCCCGATTCGTGTGGGTGGTCGAGGACGGCGTGGAGGTGCAGGTGCCGCTCCACACCCTCGCCCGGGGCGACGTGATCGCCGTCAACACCGGCGACGCGATCCCGGTCGACGGGGTCGTGGCCGAAGGGTTCGCGATGATCGACCAGCACGCGCTGACCGGGGAGAGCACACCGGCCGAGAAGGGTCCCGGGGAGCGGGTCTTCGCCTCGACCGTGCTCGTCGCCGGCAAGTTGTTCGTGGCCGTCGAGTCGAGCGGTGCCGAAACCGCCAGCGCCAAGATCGGCAAGATCCTCGCCGACACGGCGGGCTACAAACTCGCCCGCCAGCATGCCGGTGAGCGGCTGGCCGACAAGGCCGTGATCCCGATGCTGGCCCTGGGCGGCTTGGGCTTCGCGACGCTGGGGCCGGCGGGCGCCGTCGCGATCGTCAACTGTGACCTCGGCACCGGCATCCGCATGGCCGCCCCGCTGGCGATGCTCAGTTCGCTGCAGCTGTGTGCCAGCCGCGGAATCCTGATCAAGGACGGCCGGGCGCTCGATCTGATGAACGAGATCGACACCGTGCTGTTCGACAAGACAGGGACGCTGACTCGGGAACGGCCGGAAGTGGGAAACATCCACGCCTGCCGGCCGTGGGATGCCGCAGCCGTGCTGCGATTCGCCGCGGCCGCCGAGCAGAAGTTTCACCACCCGATCGCCCTGGCGATCCTCCACGAGGCTCGCGTCCGCGGGCTCGACCTGCCGCCGATCGACGACAGCGAGTTCAAGGTGGGCTTCGGCATCGCCGTGCGGCTCGAGGGCCGCCTGGTGCGGGTTGGAAGCCGCCGGTACATCGAGATGGAAGGCATCGAGATCCCACCCGATGTGGCGGCCGCGATCGAGCACGCTCATGCGCTCGGCAACACGATGGTTCTTGTCGCCATCGACGACAGCCTGGGCGGCGGGATCGAACTCCAGGCGGCGGTTCGGCCCGAGGTCGTCGAGATCATCGCCGGGCTCCGGGCCCGCGGCATCAAGCACATCGCGATCATCTCCGGAGACCATGACGCACCCACGCGGCGACTGGCCGAGCATCTCGGGATGGACCGCTACTTCGCCCAGGTCCTGCCCGCCGACAAGGCCGACTACGTCAGCAAACTCCAGGCCGAGGGCCGCAAGGTCTGCTTCGTCGGCGACGGCATCAACGATTCGATCGCCCTCAAGCGGGCCAACGTCTCGATCTCGCTGCGGGGCGCCTCGACGATCGCCACCGACACCGCTCACATCGTGTTTCTCGACGAGGGGCTGGCCCACCTCTGCGAGTTGCGCGACATCGCCGCCAACCTGCACCGCAACGTGCGTCGCGGCTGGCACATGATCGTGGCGCCGAACATCGCCTGCGTGGCCGGCGTGTTCACGCTGGGCTTCGGCATCTACGCGAGCGTGTTCTTTAACAATATCACCGCCTTCGTGGCCGTGGCCAACGGCCTCTGGCCGATGCGGAAAGTGGCCGCCATCGAGGCCAGCCGGCGACGGGCGCGGGCCGCGGCCGGCGACGCCGGCCCAAGCCCCGCCACGCCTGTGATCCCCGCCACGCCTGTGATCCCCGCCACGCCTGTGATGCCCGCCACGCCCGCGATGCCTGCGACGCCAGCGGGGGGCGACGGCGTGTGGGCCGATCCACCAGCGGCCGAGCGGGTCCGACGGCCGCAGCCCGACCTGCCGCTGCCGCCGGAAGTCGTGATGTCATGACCGCCCCGCAGGCCGAGGTGCTGCTCGACCCGGCCGGAGCACGGGTATTCGTGCGCGATCGGCGGCTGGCCTCGTCGGGCCGCTCCTTCATGGCCCGGGCCCTGGCCTGCCCGGCGGTGACGCAGATCGACTATGACCTCGCCGCCGGTACGGCCGATATCCGGCTGGCGGCGACGACGGCTGCGTTTCCGACGGCCGTCGTCGAGCTGTCTGCGGCCGTGCGTTCGGCTTCGCCCGTGAATCTGCCAGCCGACGCGACGGCCTCCCGCCGGGGCACGGTCCGGAGGATCGGGGCGCGGCTGACGACCTGGCGGGTCGGGTCGCACGACGAACGTTCGCTCCGCTTTCGTCACCCGCGGATGCAGCGCGATCGTGTGCTCGCCCGGGGGCTCGAGCGGATCGCGATCACCCTGCCCGGCGTCCACGACGCGCGACTCTCCGGCTGGTCGAGCGATCTGATCGTCCGCGTGGATCCAGCCAGCCTCGATGCCGACGCCCTCCTCGCCGTGCTGCAACGGGCGGTCGATGAGCGGACGGGGAACGGCGTCACGTCGGCCTGGGCGATGGCGGAGAAGACTGCGACACTCGGGCTTCTGGCCGCCACGGACCTCGTGCTCCCTGCGCTCGCGCCGCTCAGCGCGCTGCTGCTCGTCGGCGGCAACTTGGGAACGATCGCGGCCGCGGCCCGCGACCTCCGCCGGCTCCGGGTCGGCCCCGCGACCGTTGCCACCGCGATCATCTGCAGCACGCTGGCGACGGGCCAGTTTCTGGCGTCGGGAATCATGGCCTGGTCGTTCGACTTTTGGCGCCGGCGGCACCGGCGCGACATGGAGGCGGAGCGACTGCTCCTGCTGGAAGACGCCGTGCCCATGCCCCCGAGGCTCACGGCGCACGGAGCCGCCGAACCGCTTTCGGTCCCGGGAGAGCGGCTGGCGTTCAACGCCTGGGAGGTGGTACCGGCGGACGCCAGGCTCGTCTCCGGTGGCGGCGTGATCGATGAGCGGGCGGTGACCGGGGTGGCCGGATGCCGTTCGATCGGCCCGGGCGACCACGTGCCGGCGGGTGGTGTGCTGCTCGGTGGCGAGGGCGCGCTCGTGATCGAGCGGAGCACGGAGGACAGCCGCGTGGCAGCGGTCGTGCGACTGCTCGCGGCAGCGACCGAAGTCCGGCCGGGGCGGTTCGCGCCGACCATCGAGGCCGACCGGCTGTTGACCCAGTTCGCCGGCCCGACACTGGCTACGGCGGGACTCGGGCTGCTGGCGGGGGACGTCACGACAGCCGCCGCCGTGTTGCGGCCCGACTACGGCTCCGCGGAGGCGATGTCGCTCTCCTTCGAGCATCTCGACGCCGTCGCCTGCGGCCTCGGCGCCGGCTGCCTCCTGACGTCACCACGGGTGCTCGACGACCTCGCCGCCGTCGATACCCTCGTCGTTCTCGATCACCCGCTACTTGGCGAGCGGGAGATCGAAGTGGAGAGCCTCGAGACCACGGCCGACCCGACGGGGGAGGCGGACCTGATCCGGATGGCGGCGAGCCTGGCCAGGCATGTCACCGGACCGCGGCGCGACGCCTTGGCACGCCTGGCGGCGGAACGCGGCTGCGTCATCAGCGACCTGGTGCCCGAGTCGTTCGGCGACATCCACGGCCTGCAGATCGTGCATCGCAACGGGCGGGGCGTCTTCAGCCTTCGCGAGGAGGGCGGGCCGGCTGGCCCGCAGCCACGGCCGCTCCTGCTCGAAGTCGATGCCGGGCCGCGGGCGACGTTCCGGTTTCGGCCGTCCGCCGCAGCCCGGGCCGCCCGCGGGCTCGACCGCATCGTCGCCGCGAGCGGCTGCCGCCTGATCGTCGCCGGCCAGCCTGCCGTCACCGAGCAGCTGCCCGCCGACGAGCGGCTGCCCCCGGACGAGGAGTGGATCGCGCGGCGGCTCGCCGACCTGCGCAGGGCGGGAAGAAAGCTCGCCGTGGTGGGGCCGCCACGGGAGCTGTCGCGGCTGGCGGAGGCCCGCGATGTGACCATCTCCCTCGGGCTCGGCGACGATCCCGGGGCCCCCCCGGGGATCGTCTGCCTGTCGGGCGACGTCGCCTCGCTGGCCGATCTGCTCGCGGCCGTCGCCGACCGGCGCCGAAATCTCCGCACCGCGCGGAGCCTGTCGATCCTGCCCAACGCGGCGTGCGTCGCCGGCGCGTTCCT
>CAXNGP010000176.1:0-5206 GCA_964201845.1 Pirellulales bacterium | reverse complement strand
TGTTTCTCAAGAATGGCGATCCCAACAACGGAGGCGGCCAGCCGACTCCCCACGGCTTTCTTCTCAACCCCGTGGCGGTCGGCAACCGCCCGGCCTACTCCTTCGCAGTGATTTCCGACGGCGGCTCGCAGGTGACGGTTTCCGGCGTCGCGCGGAACGACCTCACCCAGAGGCTCTACACCTACAACCTCGGCACAGGCACCGGGGCCTTCGCCTCGCTGGCCACTCAGCAGGCCTTCGCCGCGGCGGCCGGACTCGCCAATCCGGGCACGGTGACGGGCCTGAATGTCGGCCGCCAGTTCGCGTTCTCCGGTGACGGCCAGGCTGTCTACATTGCCGACAGTTCCACGGCCGCCAACTTCGGCGGCATCTACCGCGTCGGGCTCGAGTCGGGCGTTGTGACGCGGCTCCTCGCCGACGGCGACTGCAACACGGAACTGGCCGTGCTCACGTCGGGCGGCACCGACACAATCCTCCTCCGCGGCGGCGGCTCGACCGGCAATGCGGGTGGCATCGACCGGATCACGTTCAACGGCACGGCCTCGGTCCGGGCCGTGCACCTCGCGGGAGCCACGCTCGCCGACTTTCTCGAGACCACGGCCAGCGACATCGTGATCCCGTCCATGGCCGCGGGCCCCGGCGGCAGCGTGTACTTCAACAACACCGACAGCTCTCCCGACCGGCGGGGGATATTCAAGCTCGATGCCGCGGGCAGGCTGCTCAAGGTGGTGAGCCATGCGGAACGGCAAGCCTCGTTCGGAGGCTCGCCGAACTCGGGCACACTGCGAATGCAGCCTCGCACCGTGCAACATCCTGCCGGCTTCTCCGTGACGCAGCTGCTTTACGCCGAGTCGAGCCCACTGAACTTCGTCGCCGGTGCCTACGACTTCAAGCCGGGCGACTTCGATCGCGACGACGACTGCGATCTCGATGATCTCGCGGCGTTTGCCGAGGCCGCAGGCCCTCGGGGCATCGCAGCCGCTTCCACGGCATCACTGAAATTCGACCTCAACGGCAACAACGTTGTCGATTGGAAAGACGTCAAGATTCTCCAGACCTTCGTTCCGTCCCTGCTCAATGGCGACGCCAACATGGATCTCGTCGTCGATTTTGCCGACCTCGACCTGCTCCGCGACAACTACTACACGTCTCCCGGCCGCGTGGCCGCCGCCTCGTGGAGGCATGGCAATTTTGCCAGCCTCGATCCGCTGGCAACCACCTACGCCGTCGCCGCCCCCGACGCCAACCTCGTGAACCTGGTCGACCTCGAGGTGCTGGCGAATACCTGGCTGCGGTCGCTCGGGCAGCCCGCGCCAACGCTCCAGGACCTCGACGCCCGTGGCTACACCGGTCAGTTCCGGCTCGATGTGATGACCGTGTTCAGCGTGGTGCCGGAGCCAGCGACGACAGTTGCGGCGGTCTTTGGGGCAGCCGCCGCGATCGGTATGCTTCGGCGACGACGCCTTCCAACTTGACCGTGAGCGCCGCGGTCAGTCCGCTTCGCACCGACGCGCTCCGCCCGCCACTCATCCTTTCCGACCGCTCATACACACCCGCCTGATCCGCCGAAAGGCACCGACCGAAAGCCCACTGCCGCGGGCTCTTGATCTGGTTGTCCTCAGTCATAGCCACGGTTACGACGTTCCGGGCGGCCAGAACGAGCGGCATGTCAGCGGTGGCTTCGAGCATCGACTCGAACTCCTCCCCGGTGATTGGCCGCCCCTTCATTGGCAAGGGAGCCTTGCTCAGTTTGGTGAGACAGTTTCTGGAAAACCTGGGCGCGATCGAAACAGCCGCTGGTCGACGCTGACCGCAGCCGCATCAACTCGACCGTGCGACACGCTCTCACGGGGCGTACTTGGGGCTTGGCGGGGTCCCCAGCCGACCGTGCGCAATGACGCAATCTGCAACACCGCCGTTGCAAAATGCTCCACCGCGTCGCCGGGCTGGGCGGCGAAATACCTGCACCAGTCACGCGTTCTTCCAGGAATAGCGGAATCCGTCTGGCCCGGTACGCCGCTTGCTCTTCCTCAACCGATGCCCCGGAAGCGTGCCCCGGCAGGCCGCCGGTACCTCGCTCCCTTGCCTGAGGAGACCCAGACCATGCGCCGCCCAGCCCTCCGCCGCTTCGAATCGCTCGAGCCCCGTCTGGCCCTGGCCGGCCTGGTCACCTTCAGCGACGTCGATGGCGACACGGTCACGGTCCGCACCAGCCGCGGAACCGACGTCCTGCTCTCGGCGGCACTCACGCTCGTTCCGGCGGGCGTCGCCGGTGGATTCCAGTTGCAGCAGGTGAGTCTTTTCCACCCGTCTTTCGCCGGCACGAACCTCGCGATCACCGCCCGGCCCAGTGCGACCGGAGGGAATGGCCGAGTCGATGTCGGCGAAATCCTCACGTCTTTCGACCTGGGCACGGTCACCGTCGGAGGAGACCTGGGCCGAATCATCGCGGGCGACGGCATCCGTGCCACGCCCGGGGTGGCAGCCTTCGCCTCCGCTTCCATCGGCAGCCGCGGTACCGCGACCGGATCGCCCGACACCTTTTCGCTCGTCACCGGGACGGTGCCATCCATCAGGGTGGCGGGGGACCTCGTGGCCGCGAGGTTCGTGGTGGCCGGCCGGGCCGCCGACGTCGTGATCGGCGGCTCGATCTTCGGGACGAACGGGGCCGACGGGTTCGAGGCCAACGCGATCGGCCAGTTGGTGGTCGGCGGCGGCGTGTTCGGCGGCACCCAGGATGACAGCGGCCGCGTGCTGTCCAGGGCTGGCATCAGCCGGGTGGTGATCCGCGGCGATCTGGTCGGCGGGAACGGAATCGCCAGCGGTGTCGTGATCAGCGGCGGGCCGATCGGCTTCGCCCGGATCGGGGCCTCGATTTCCGGGGGGGGCGGCGAGAACTCCGGCGCCGTGGTGGCGGGAGGGACCGGCATCACCCGGCTGGTCGTGGGCGGGGGCATCTTCGGCGGCAGCAACCAGCTCAGCGGCCGGGTGTACGTCACCGGGTCCATCGGCTCGGCCGTCGTAGGCGGATCGATCGTGGGAGGCGGCGGGCTCCTCTCGGGCATCGTGTCTGCAGGGGCCGGGATCGGCACGATCGAAATCGGCGGCGACCTGATCGGCGGAGTCGGCCCCGCCAGCGGCGCCGTGAGCGCCGGCGGCGGGATCGGCACCCTGCGCGTGAACCGGATCTTTGCCGGCGATGGCCCGCTGAGCGGTTACCTGGGTGCCCGCTCGCTGGGCACCATCGTGGTCCGCGGTGACATCTCGGGCTCCCTCCTCCAGCCGGTCCTGATCGCGGCCCCCGGCGCGGCGACGCCCACCGGACCGCGGGCGATCGGCTCGCTGACGGTGGGGGGCACCATGTCCAAGACGCTGGTCCTCGGCGGTTACAGCGGCACGACGCCCGTCAATGGCGCGGCCAGGATCGGAGCGGTGATCGTGCGGGGAAGCATGTTCGGCTCGAGCATCGTCGCCGGCGTCCAAAACATCGGCGCGCCCGGCCCGTCCGGGATGCCCCAGTTCGGCGACGGGCTCGACGTTCCCATCTCAGGCCGCCGGGGCTCGCGGATCGACTCGCTGGTGGTGAACGGAGCGGCCCAGGGGGGCGTGAACCCGGCGGAGTCGTCCGGCGTGCTCGCCAACTCGATCGGCTCGGTTCGGCTCGCCGGCCGGACCTACACGGTGACTCGCGCGGGCATCACTCCCACCAGCGCCAACCTCCGGTTTCGGGTGATCTGAAATCCGCCGGATTCGCCGTTTTCTGCCGGATGGTCCGCCGCCACGCGGGCGGCATCACCACACGCTCGCCGCCTTCCGGTCATCGTGGAGCGGACCCGCATCCTCGTTGGCCCGCGGGTCACGCCACTGCGAGCAACGGGGCGGGAGCCGCGGGCATCGGTGCCTCCGGATCACGCTCCGGCACCCATTCACCCTCCGTCGCCAGCCTCGCAAAGAGGGTGTCTCGCTTGCGGATCGCCTCGGCACGCGACCCGGTGCCGAGCGACCGGCGCACGCGGCGGGTGCGGAAGTCGAAGTTGAGCGTGTAGTGCACCCACCAGGTGCCGTTGTTGCACCAGATGTGATGGAGCTCGTTGGTGGCGTCGATGCGGACCGACAGGAACCCATGCGGCATGCTTGCACCTTGCATTCGAGGGAATAAACCGGTTCGTCGGATCGCTCCGACGCGCATCCTCGGGTTCCGTTTCCGGTTCCCGTCACCACCTTGCGGGCAGGTTGGCGGGCCGCCCCTGACGGGGAAGCCCTTCGAGACGGATGCTCCGACAGTCTACGCCGCTCGGCAAGCGGTGGTTCGAGCCAAGCGTGTCATAGCCCCCTTGCCGGGGCGATAAGATGCCCACGCGAGGCATCAAGAACGCATCCAACACGCCCCGCGAGGCCCCGGGAACGCTCCACCATGAACACCGGCACGCTCACGCTCTACCCGTATCTCGAATCCGGCACCTGGGTCTTCGACGACGAACGGACCGGGCTCAAGGAAGAGGCCTTCGTGCTCGGGGCGACCGAGATGATCACGGCCATCGTCGCGGCGAAGGGGATTCCGGACGCCGCGCGGGGCTTCGCCCTCACGTTCTCCGGGCGACCCTTCCAGGAGCACGACGTGCGGCTCATCTGGCAGCGTCGCGACCCCAGCGGCAGCGGGAACTGGTACACCGGGGACGTGGCCGGGAGGCACATGGAGTGCTGGCTCTGCCCCGCGCTGCTGCTTTACTTCCCGACCCCGCCCCGAGAGATCTTCGTCCGGGCCGAGCCGCTGCCCGCGGGCGTGAACCCGATCTGGACGCTCCCCGAGGGCGTCATCGGGCGACGGTTTGTCGGCGTTCCAGAGAACGACTGAAACCGTGCGCGGGGCGGATCTCGGCCCGGCTCAGTCGCCGGTCCGCCGCTGGGCGAACAGCCAGTCGTGGAACGCGTCGTCGGCGTAGGTCCGGGTCCAGGAGTCGTGGCCGACGGCGGGATACTCCGTGTATTTCGGCTCACCCCCGGCCGCCCGAATCGCCTCGATCATCTCCCGCGACCGCCCGACCGGCACGGCCCGGTCGTCGTCGCCGTGGAAGGCCCAGAGCGGCTGGCCGACGTACCGCTGGGCCCAGCGTGGATCGCCACCGCCGCAGACCGGCGCGGCCGCCGCGAACCGCGAGCCCGGCATGCCGGCGGCGTACCAGGTGCCGTAGCCCCCCATCGACAA
>CAXNGP010000175.1:0-5213 GCA_964201845.1 Pirellulales bacterium | reverse complement strand
TCTTGGCCACCCGCCGGGCGTGGCGTCCGCCTTCGAAGGGGGTGGCAAGCCAGGTCCGAATCACCTTTTCCTGCATCTCCGGTCCGAGCATCTCGGCGGACAGGCAGAGCACGTTCAAGTCGTTGTGGCGGCGGCTCATCTCGGCGGTGACCTCGTCGTGGCAGGTGGCCGCCCGCACACCGGCCACCTTGTTGGCGGCGATCGCCATGCCCACGCCCGTGCAGCACAGGAGGATGCCCCGATCGACCGCACCGTCGGCCACCCGCCGGGCGACCTCCGCGGCGACGTCGGGGTAGTCGACCGCCTCCTCCCCGAACGAGCCACAGTCGACGATCTCGTGGCCCATCCGCTCGAGCAGGCCGACCAGCCGGCTCCGGGAGGTGACACCGCGGTGGTCGCTGCCAATGGCTATCCGCATGGGGCTTCGTCGCTCGAGGAAGGGCTGCCGCCCGGGCTGGAACCGCCCGCCGCCGGCAGGTCGAGTGTAGCGATTCTGGCAGCGAGATGCTCGCGGATTTGCCGGGCGCATGACCGGTAGGTTTCGAGGCTGCCACCGATCGGGTCGATCACGTCGCGCCGGTCGGGCGAGAGCATCGCCACGCGGTCGCCGGCCTCGGGAAACTGGGCGAGGAGGGCCGCCCGGTGGGAGGCGGTCATGGTCAGGATCACGTCGGCCTGACGGACGAGCGCCTCGGTCAGCGGCTGGCTGGAGTGGCCGCGGAGGTCGGCTCCCATCTCGGCCACCGCTTCCAGGGCTCCGCTGCTGGCCGGGCCGCCCGCCCAGGCCGCCAGGCCGGCGCTGGTCACGACCACGCCCCGCTGGTCGATCTCCTCCGGCCCGCACTCCAACCGCTCCGCCACCACCTTGCGGAACAGCGCCTCCGCCATCGGACTGCGGCAGGTGTTGCCCGTGCAGACGAACAGCACCATCAGGCTCGCCAGCCGCCGGAGCGTCTCCTCCGAGACGATGCCCGGCCGGACGACGCGAAAGCCATCGCCGACGAGTTCGATCGTGGAGGCGGGCTGCGCGTAGCGGGCCGGACCGTCGTCGAGCACCAGCGCCAGCGTGCCGCCGGCCGCGGCCGCGATCTGCTCGGCGGTCACGACGGTGCCGACGTCGGCGGGCGGCTCGGCGATCATCACCGGTCCGGCGAGCATCCGCATGCAGTCGGCCAGGAGCGGATGACCCGGAATCCGCAGCCGCAGCCGTCCGCCCGCCGCGAGCGCCGCCCGCGTCGCGGGGGGAAGCCGCGTCAGCAGGCTTTCGGGGTGGTCGTCGGGCACGATCATGGCGACCGGACCGGGCCAGCAGCGACGGGCAAGCCGTCGCCCCACCGGGGTGATCCGCGGCGCCCAATCCAGCGCCTCGTCGGCGCTCTTGAGAATCAGCGTCAGCCGCGGTTCGCCGGGCCGCTCGGCGGCGATGCGCCGCAGGACGTCGGCCGCCGCGGCGACGCGGGCGCTCGAGGCGACCACGTAGTCGGTCTCGGTGGGAAAGGCCACCGTCCGCCCCTCGGCCAGGGCCTGCACCGCCCGGTGCACGACGTCACGGGCATCCTCGGTGCGACGCAGATCGATGACCAGCGACTGCATGGGAGGCGGCATGGGGCAACCGCCGGCCGGGTGCGGCCGCGGACGTGGGGTGGGTGTCCGGCTTGCGCCGGCCCGGGCCGCCGGAAACACTCAAAATTACCGCTGTTCTCATCAGGCAGTCAAGGATCGGCGTTTGGGCAAGCGGGGCCGACGTGCCCCGGCGGCCGCCCTCACGATGGACACTTTTCGGCTTGTGGCGGCGTCGTGGGGTCGGCTATTCCTCCCCGGCTTTTCGAGCCGTCCCCCCTCGGCGCCCCCTCTTGAATCGCTCACTCGCCAGCCTCCGAACAACCTGCCGGATCGCGGCCGCCGCGGCCTTCGCCTCGCTCGCCCTCGGGAGCGGGCCGGCCGTGCGGGCGGCCGACCCGACCGGCCCGTCACCCCTGCCGCCCGTGGCGGCCGTGGCAGCCGCCCCGCAGGCCGACCTGATCGTCGAGGTGCGGATCGAGGGCAACGACGCGACCGAGGTCTCGAAGCTCCCCAAGCTCGTGACCCGGGCCGGCCAGGCCTTCGACCCGCGCACGGTCGAGGAGGACGTGCGGACCCTGCACAAGTCGCGGAAGTTCGTCGACGTGCACCCGAAGTATGTCCGCGTGGCCGACGGCGTGGTGGTCATCTTCCAGGTGGTCGAGCGACCGATGCTGCGGTACGTGCGCTACGTCGGCAACGAGCGGATGACCACCCGCACGCTCCGCAAGAAGGCCGAGATCGACGTGGGCGACTCGATGGACCCGTACGTGGTCGAAGAGGCGCGGCGCCGGATCGAGGGCTACTACCACGAGAAGGGCTACGAGGCGGCCCGGGTGACGACGGTCGAGGGAAGCAAGCCGGGCGACAAGGGAGCGGTGTTCCTGATCGACGAGGGGCGGGCCCGCAAGGCGCTGTGGACCAGTTTCGTCGGCAACACGATCGCCACCGACGCGCGGCTGCTCACGCAGATCAAGAGCAAGCCCGGCGTGTTGTGGTTCCTGGGGGGCGACATCGACCGGGAGGTGATCGACGGCGACGTCGACACCCTGACGGCCTACTACCGCAGTCTCGGCTTCTTCCAGGCCAAGGTGGGGCGCGAGGTGTCGGTCGTGCGCGAGGGCATGCGCGACTGGACGCACGTCACCTTCGTGATCAACGAGGGACCGCGGTACACCGTCCGCAACGTCTCGTTCATGGGCAACAGCAAGTTCAAGACCGAGTTTCTGGAGCGGGAGCTGGAGCTCAAGGGAGGCGAGTTCTTCAACCAGTCCAAGATGGACAAGGACCTCAACCAGATCCGCGACATCTACGGCGGCCGCGGCTTCGTGTTCGCCGACATCCAGGCCGATCCGCGGTTCCTCGAGGAGCCGGGTCAGCTCGACCTCGTTTACAACGTCAGCGAGGGGCAGCGCTACCGGGTGGGTCAAATCAACGTCCGGATCCGCGGCGACAACCCGCACACCCGGCACAGCGTGGTGCTCAACCGGCTCTCGCTGCGGCCCGGTGACATCCTCGACATCCGCAAGCTCCGCGAGGACGAGCGGCGGCTGAAGTCGAGCAGCCTGTTCGCCGCCGACGCGGCGCAGGGGCAGGGGCCGCGCATCAGCTTTTCGAAGCCCACCGGCGACGAGGACACGCGGATGGCCCGCGATCCCGACCGCCCGGGCTTCCGTGGCCAGAGCCCCGACGACGATGGCGACGCGGTCCTCGATCTGGTGCTGGAGGGGGATTGGAACGAGGCCGCCGAGGAGCAGCCGCCCGCGACCGAACGACTGGCGACTCCGGGCAGCGACCAAAACCCCGCCGTGCCGCCCCCGGCCGCCACCGCCAGCCAGCCCGTGTGGCGGGGGCAGAGCCCCGCCTATCCCGTGGCGGCGCCGCCGCCCTCCAACCCGTGGCAGGCGGCGCAGCCCGTGCCCGGGGCCTACCCCGTCGCCCAGCAGCCCGGCTACCAGGTGCCCGTCCTCCCGCCGGCGGTGCCACAGCAGCCGGCGTATCAGCAACCGGCCATGGCCCAGCCCGCCTTCCAGCAAGGCGTCGCGGCACAGCCCGCCCAGGCCTGGGGGGGTCAGCCCTTGGCGCAGCCCGGCCCCAGCGCCCTCGACTACTCGCGGTTTTCCGCACCGCCGGCGCCGGCCAATCCCTACACCGTGCAGCAGCCCGTCGCGCCCGGCGGCCCGGGGCCCGCGGCCGGCTTCCCGGCCTTGCCGGTCGCGCAGGCCGATCCCAACCAGCCGCCCGGCTTCCAGCAGCCCGGCGCGCTGCCCGACTTCGGCGGCGGCGGCGCGATGGGTGCCACGCCCGTGTTCCCGGGCAACGAGCCCTACGTGATCCTCGACGTCGACGCCGAGGAGACGCAGACCGGCCGACTGATGATCGGGGCCGGCGTCAACTCCAACGCCGGCCTCGTCGGCAACATCGTCGTCGACGAGCAGAACTTCGACATTCTGCGGCTACCCCGCAGTTGGGACGACATCAAAAACGGCGTCGCCTTCCGCGGCGCCGGCCAGCGGTTCCGGCTCGAGGCGGCGCCCGGCACGGAACTCCAGCGGTACATGGCGACCTTCCAGGAGCCGTATCTGTTCGACACCCGGATCGGCCTGTCGCTCTCGGCCTCCTACTACACCCGCTACTTCTTCGACTGGGCTGAAGCCCGCACCGGCGGCCGCGTCGGCCTTGGTTACCAGTTCCAGTTCGCCCCCGACCTCTCGGTCAACGCCGGCTTCCGCGGCGAGAGCGTCGACGTGTTCAGCCCCCGCGTGCTGGCCCCCGACATCGTCAACATGCAGGGCACCAACGGCGTGTACGGGTTCTCGGCCGGCGTCGTCCACGACACCCGCGACAGCCCGTTCCTGCCCACGCAGGGCCACCTGGCGACCTTCGAGTTCGAGCAGGTGATCGGCACCTTCTCCTACCCCCGCGGCATCATGGAGGGACGGCAGTATTTCCTCCTCAACGAGCGGCCCGACGGCTCCGGCCGGCACGTGCTCTCGGTCGGCTCGGTGGTCGGCATGAGCGGCCCCGACACGCCCGCCTACGACAACTTCTTCGCCGGCGGCTACAACACGATCCGCGGCTTCGTCTTCCGTGGGGCGAGCCCCCGCCAGGCCGGCCCGACGGGCCAGTTGGCGATCGTGGGCGGTCCGTTCCAGTGGCTCAACACGATCGAATATCTGTTCCCGATCACGGCCGACGACACGCTCCGCGGCGTCGTGTTCACCGACTTCGGTACCGTCGAGAGCAACGTCTCGGTCAACAACATGCGCGTGGCCCCCGGCTTCGGCCTGCGGATCACGCTGCCAGCGATGGGGCCGGCGCCGATCGCACTCGACTTCGCGGTGCCGGTGGCCAAGGCGCCGTTCGACAGCGAGCAGCTGTTCAGCTTCTTCGTGGGCTTTGCGAGGTAGGCCGATGGACGGCACCCGACATGGCCGATGCGGCGGGCCACGGATCCTCGTGGTCTGCACGCGGTACATCGGCGACACCGTGCTCGCGATCCCCTTCCTCAGGAACCTCCGGCGGGCGTTCCCCGACGCGACGATCGACGTCTGCGCCGAAGGGGGCGCGCGGATGGTGCTCGCCGACTGCCCCTACGTCGACGAGCTGATCGCCTGGCGGCGACCGGCCGGCCGCCGCGGGTTCGCGGCCTC
>CAXNGP010000174.1:0-5222 GCA_964201845.1 Pirellulales bacterium | reverse complement strand
GAGGCGTAGCGATTCCAGGTGGCGACATCGGCCGCGGCCGACGCGTCGCGCGGCGCCAGTTCATCGATCGCGGCCACGACCTCGGCCCCGGCGCCGAGCAGCGGCGGCCCGAGGTTGACGTGATAGAGCAGCTGCATCGTGGCCGGGCGGGCGGAGAGGTTCGTGACCGTGTCGGTCCAGGCGATCCGCGGCCGGTCGGCCGAGAGCACGAGCGAGGTCTCCATCCGGAGCGCATGGATCAGAAACCGCGTCTCGTCCACGGCGCCCGTGAGCGTGATTGTGCCCGCCTCCTCGTCGAGCGTCACCGAGAGTTCGTGGGCGGGAAGGTTCGCGATCCGGCCGTGCAGGCTGTGCACGAGCCGGCCCGAGGCGTCGAAGTCGGGTGCACCGTTGCTCACCAGGCCGCAGCGGGCGACGAGCTCGTCGAAGCCGTCGAGCCAGCCGAGGCCCGAGGGCTCGCCGAGCGGCACGAGCGCCGGATGCACCGGGCCGGCCACGGGCGACTGCCAGCCGAGTTCGACCCCGCCGCAGATCACTTTCCAGATGCCGAGGCCCCGGTCGGGCAGGATGAAGACCCGCGTGTCACCCGCCACGAGCTCCACGACCAGGACGCCCTCCCGCCGGCCCCCGGCAAGCCGCCGGCTGCGGACGGCCAGCGGCCCGACGGCGACGTCGACGAGCGGGTCGGCGGCGACGCCCGGATGCGGAGAGACGAGCTGAACGACATGCTTGGGCATACCTGCTCCATTTCGAGGTGCGTCAAACCGCAGGGTTGTCGAGGGGCCGTGGTCCCCCGTCAAGCCGAACCGCTCGAGGTCGGCGAGCGCGAGCCCCGGATCGTTCAGCCCGCGGTCCTCGTGGCCGGCACTTCCAACTCGCTCATCAGCATCAAGTCGAGCACGCTGTTGCTGTCGTTCGGCTCGAAGACGACGGCGGTGCGGCCGGATGGCGAGACGAACACCCATTCCGGGTGCGACACCTCGAATGATCGGCCATCGACCATCCGAATCGTGAACGGGCGAAACGGCTGCTGTCGCAGGGTCGCCTTCAGTTGCTCGCTCGTCATGACATGAGCTCCGCAGGTAGGAGTGACTGCATCATCGTATATACGGGTGTACATTGCTGCAAGCGATGCCGTTTTCGGCGGCGGTGTCTGGAAGAGTACCGCCCGCGCCCACGATGGCATCCCGTCAAGCGAACCTTCGCCGAGGCTTGAACCGGGGCGGGTGGGGCGTCACAGTGTGGGTTCCGGGCCGCGGTCTCCGCAGCCCCCCCGTCGCCCTCGAGCGATCCCATGAACGACCTGAAGATCTTTTCGGGGCCGGCCAATCCGGCCCTGACGCAGGACATCTGCCGCTACCTCAACCTGCCGATGGGCAAGATCTCGCTGGGGCGGTTCCCCGATGGCGAGATCTCCTGCAAGATCGACGAGGACGTCCGCGGCCGCGACGTGTTCATCGTCCAGCCGACCTGCCCGCCGGTCAACGAGCACATCATGGAGCTGCTCGTGATGATCGACAGCTTCAAGCGGGCCAGTTCCTTCCGGATCACGGCCGTGATCCCCTACTTCGGCTACGCCCGCCAGGACCGCAAGGACGCCGGCCGGGTGCCGATCACGGCCAAGCTCGTGGCCAACCTGATCACCCGCGCGGGCGCCGACCGCGTCCTGGCGATGGACCTGCACGCGGCCCAGATCCAGGGCTTCTTCGACGTGCCGGTGGACCACCTCTACGCCGCGCCGGTGCTCAACAACCACCTCCACTCGCTCGACATCCCCAAGGAGGAGCTGGTCGTGGTCAGCGCCGACGAGGGGGGCATCAAGCGGGCGGTCGGGCACGCCAACCGGATCGGGGCCCCGCTGGCGATCATCGACAAGCGACGGCTGTCGGCCGAAACGATCAAGAGCACCAACATCATCGGGGCGTCCGTCGAGGGGAAGACCGCGATCCTGTTCGACGACATGATCAGCACCGCCGGCTCGATCTGCGGGGCCGCCGACGTGCTGCACAAGCACGGCGCCAAGTCGATCCACGCCTTCGCCACCCACGGCCTGCTCGTCGGCCCGGCGATCGAGCGGCTCAAGAACGCCCCCTTTCAGTCGATCGTGATCACCGACTCGATTCCGCTCACGCCGGGCAAGATGCTGCCCAACATTCAGGTGCTCTCGGTCGCCAGCCTGCTGGGCCAGGCCATCAAGCGGATCCACCGCAACGAGTCGGTCAGCATGATGTTTCAGTAGCTTGCTTCACGCGAAACACGGGCATCCTGCCAGTTTTCGCTTGGGCCGGCGCGGGCACAGCCGAGGTGTGCCAGCTTCACGCCCGGCGGGGCATCCCTGCCCCCGGCGGGCTTGGCGGCCCTCGGGCCTTCGGCCCCGGCCGCCGGCCGCACCTCCGAGCGGCCGTGTTCGTGCGCGGTGTGGCGGGCGGCGTGCGTTCAGACGAATCCAGGCGTCAACTCGTCCACCGTTTGACTGCGAGGGGTCGCCCGTGCCAATCGAGCGGCGTAGGAAACCGAGCGCAGCAAGGATTGCGGAGCGAGGTTTCCTCCGAGCGACCGGAGGGCAGGATGCCCGGAGGGAGCGTCCGGCGAGAGGGCATGGGCGACCCCGAGCCTGAGCGAGCCGGGCCGAGGCGAACGTCAAGCGAGAGGGCATGGGCAACCCCGAGCCTGCGGAACCCTCGAGCGTCAAGCGAGAGGGCATGGGCAACCCCGAGCCTCCGCGGGGCCGGTTTTTGGGGCGAAACGCGGGGTTGAACGGGGTGGGCGGTGCCTCTACCTTCCCCACCCGATTCCCGCCGTCCCCCCGAGGTCCGCTGGTTCATGCACTATTTCCTGCGAGCGCTCCGCGAGGCCGTCCGCTCCTGGCCGTTGCTGGCCGCCGCGATGTTCTGCTCGGCCGGCGTCGCCGCGCTCTGGGGGGCCAACATCGCGGCCCTGTTTCCGATCATCGAGGTGACGCTCAAGGGCGAGTCGCTCCAGGCCTGGAACGCCAAGCGACTGGAGGACGCGAGCACGCGGATCGAGGCCGCCGAGGCCGAGCGGAAGACGCTGGAGGCCGAGGTGGCAGCCGGCAAGCGGACGGGCGAGGATCTCGCCTGGGGCCGGCATCGGATGGACACCCTCCGGATCAACCTCGCCGTCGACCGCAGCGTGGTCGCCTCGGCCGGTCGGCTGGGCCCCTGGCTCGACCGGTTGATGCCCGTCGATCCCTTTCAGACCGTGCTGCTGGTGGTGGGGTTCGTTGTCGTGAGCACGTTCATCAAGCACGGCCTGCTGTTGGCCAGCACGATGATGGTCTCCTGGGTGGCGATGAACATCAGCCGCAACATCCGGATCAAGGTCTTCGACAAGGCGCTGTCGCTCGACCGGGCCCAGTTCATGCGGCACGGCTCGGCCGGCTTCATGGCCCAGGTGACGGCCACGGCCGAGATGCTCGCCAACGGGATCCTCGCCGTGTACGGCGGGCTGGTGACGGAGCCCCTCAAGATCCTGGCCTGCCTGGGCTGCGCCCTGCTCGTGTCGTGGCGGCTGACCCTCGCCTGCCTCGTGCTCGCGCCCGTCGTCGGCTTCCTGATGGTCTGGCTCAACCGCCAGATGCGAAACATCTCGACCGGCATCCTGTCGCAGTCCAAGGGCTACCATCACGTCCTGCTCGAGGCGCTCAACAACGTGCTCACCGTCCAGGCCTACACGATGGAGCCGTTCGAGCGGCAGCGGTTTCGCGACTGCACGGGCGACATGCTCAAGATGGGCATGCACTACTCCTTCTACCGGGCCCTTGCCAACCCGATCACCGAGGTGCTCGGAATCGGGATGGTGGCCACCTCGATCGCGGTCGGGGCCTGGCTCGTGATCAACCAGGAGACCAAGATCTTCGGGATCACGATGACCGACCAGCCGATGACGGTGCCCGGGATCATGATCTTCTTCGGCTTCCTGATCGGGGCCAGCGACCCGGTCCGCAAGCTCTCCGGCGTGATCACGGGCCTCAACATGGGGATGGTCGGCGCGCAGGGGCTCTACCCGTTGCTCGACACCGAGTCGAAACTGGTGGAGGCGGCCAATCCCAGGCCACTCCCCTCGCCCCACCGCGAGATCCGGCTCGAGAACGTCTCCTTTTCTTACGACGGCATCGACACCGTGCTCGACGGCGTGAACCTGACGATCCCGTTCGGCGAGCGGGTGGCGATCGTGGGGCCCAACGGCGGCGGCAAGAGCACGCTGATCAACGTCATCTGCCGGTTCTACGACCCGACGGCGGGCCGCGTCCTGATGGACGGCGTGCCGCTGACCGACCTCGCGCTGGCCGACCTGCGGCGGCGGATCGCGATGGTCACGCAGCAGACGGAACTGTTCAACGAGACGATCCTCTACAACATCCGCTACGGCCGCTGGGACGCGACGGACGAAGAGATCGAGGCCGCCGCCCGCAAGGCCCACGCCCACGACTTCATCGCGGAGTTTCCCGAGGGCTACCGGACGATGGTCGGTCCCAACGGCTTCCGGCTCTCCGGCGGCCAGCGGCAGCGGATCGCTCTGGCCCGGGCCTTCCTCCGGAACGCCGAGATCCTCGTGCTCGACGAGGCGACCAGCCAGATCGACGTCGAGAGCGAACGGCTGATCCATGAGGCCCTGGCCCACTACGTCCAGAACCGGACCGTCCTGATGATCACGCACCGGGCGAGCACCCTCGCCCTGGCCGACGCGATCGTCGAGGTCGAGCACGGCAAGGCCGTGAAGCGGCCGGCCCGGCAGCCGCAGGCGGCCTGAGCCGGAAATCGCGTAACATCGCAGTTCCCCGAGCAACGCATCCCATGGCTGCCAAGATCAAGTGTTCCTGCGGCTACAGCGGCCCCGGTCTGGCCGGGGGGCAGGGCTTGCAGTGCCCGCTGTGCGGCGAGCAGGCCGCCGCGGAGCCCGATGAGAAGATGTGGCGGGTGCCGTGCCCCAAGGGCCACGTGTTCCGAGCGCCGGAGTCGTGGATGGGCAGGAAGATGGTCTGCCCCGACTGCAACGAGATGTTCATCCTCCAGGTCAGCGACAGCCTCGAGAAGAAGGAAGAGTTGCGGCGGCGGCAGGAGCTGGAAGAGGCGAAGTTCGCCAAGATATGGCTGCAGCGGGCCATCGCGGCGGCCGTGCTGTTCGGTCTGTTGCTCGTCGCGATGATCGTGATGAGCGTGATCAAGTAGCACGGCCCGGCGGTCCTGCCGGCCGGCAGG
>CAXNGP010000173.1:0-5223 GCA_964201845.1 Pirellulales bacterium | reverse complement strand
TCGACGCGAAGTCCCGGGCGCGACCGAAAGCCACAGGCCGCTGCCACCTCATCCCGGCCTGTGCTACGCTGCCAGCCCCGCTGGTTCGGGCGGGCAGGCATGACACCAGGGAGCGAGCGATGGCAACCAACGGGGCGCTGGGCAGGAAGCTGCGGATGGGGATCGTGGGGGGCGGGCAGGGGTCGTTCATCGGCCGCGTGCACGTCACGGCCGCCGTGCTCGACAATCGGGCCGAACTGGTGGCCGGAGCGTTTTCCAGCGACGCCGCCCGGTCCAAGGCGAGCGCCGCCGACTACGCCGTGGCCGACCGTCGGGCCTACGGCTCCTTTGCCGAGATGTTCGCGGCCGAGCGGGCGCTGCCGGAAGGGGAGCGGATCGACTTCGTCTCGATCGCCACCCCCAACCACATGCACTTCCCCGTGGCCAAGGCGGCGCTGGCCGCCGGCTTCCACGTGGTCTGCGACAAGCCGCTCACGCTCACGCTCGCCGAGGCCGAGGAACTCGCCAAGCTCGTCGCGGCCTCGAAGCAGGTGTTCGTGGTGACCCACAACTACACCGGCTACCCGCTCGTGCGGCAGGCGCGGGAGATGATCCTGGCCGGCGAGCTGGGTGAGATTCAGGCGATCCGGGCCGAATACATCCAGGGCTGGCTGCGGACGAGGCTCGAGAGCGAGGGGCAGAAGCAGGCCGCCTGGCGGACCGACCCCACCAAGAGCGGTGCGGCGGGCTGCTTCGGCGACATCGGCACCCACGCCTACAACCTGGGTCGCTACATGACCGGCCTGATCCCGGAGAAGATCGCCGCCAACCTCAAGATCTTCGTGCCCGATCGGCCGCTCGACGACTACGGCCACGCCGTGATCCGCTACCAGGGCGGGGCGCTCGGCACCGTGACCGCCTCCCAGATCAGCCACGGTCGGGAGAACGACCTCCGGATCCAGATCGACGGCACGCTCGGCAGCCTGGAGTGGCACCAGGAGGAGCCCAACAAGATGCTCGTCCGCCACAACGGCAAGCCGCACTACGTGTACACCCGCGACCCCAACGCCCCGTTCACGAACGAGGCTGGAAAGGCCGCCTGCCGGCTGCCGTCGGGCCACCCGGAGGCCTTCTTCGAGGCCTTTGCCAACGTCTACCGCGCAGGCTTCGACGCGATGGAACAGGCCCTGACCGGCAAGCCCTTCGAGACGGTCGACACGGTCTACCCCAATGTCCGCGACGGCGTGGAAGGGATGCACTTCATCGAGCAGGCGGTGGCCTCGAGCAAGGCCGACGGCGCCTGGAAGCCGCTGGCCCATCCGCTGGCGAGGCGCTGAGCCATGGCCGCGGGTGACCCGAAGTATCTGGTGTTCGACATCGAGAGCGTGGCCGACGGGCCGCTCGTCTCGCGGCTGCGGTACGCGGCCGACGAGCTTTCCCCCGAGAAGGCCATCGCCCGCTATCGCGGTGAACTCCAGGCCGAGACGGGCAAGGACTTCATCCCCTACACCTTCCAGGTGCCGGTCTCGCTCGTGATCGCGAAGGTCGGGAAAGATCTGGCGCTCCAGGACCTCGTGGCCCTCGACGAGGAGGAGTCGCGGCCCCACGAGATCGCCCGCCGGTTCTGGGAAGGCTGGCGGCGTTACAAGCGGCCTCGACTCGTGAGCTTCAACGGCCGTGGCTTCGACATCCCGCTGCTGGAACTCTGTGCCTTCCGCTACGGCATTCAGATCCCCGACTGGTTCGCGGAGGAGGCCCGCAACTTTGACCAGCCCCGCTACCGCTACAACACCCAGGCCCACTTCGATCTCCATGAGTGGCTCACCAACTCGGGTGCCAGCCGGTTCGCCGGCGGCCTGTCACTGGCCGCGAATCTGATCGGCAAGCCGGGCAAGATGGACGTGGCCGGCCACATGGTGCAGGACCTGTGGGATGCCGGGAAGAAAGCCGAGATCCACGACTACTGCCGGGGCGACGTGCTCGACACCTACTTCGTGTTCCTGCGGAGCCGCGTGGTGGCCGGCGACATCACGCTCGAACGGGAGCAGGAACTGATCGACGACACGAAGGCCTGGATCGAGGCCCGCGCGGGCTCGAGCCGGGGCCTCGCCCGCTACCTCGCCGCCTGGGGCGACTGGCAGGATCCGCGCGGCTGACGCGCGCGGAAGGGATGCGACTTACTCGGCTGCGGCGGGGGCTGGGTCGGCGGCTGGAGTGGCGGTCGCCGGAGGGGCAGCGTCGGCGTCTGCCTTGGGGGCTTCGGGCTCGGCCGCGTCGGGCTTCGGCGCGTCGGGCTTGGCAGCGTCGTCCGCAGGGACCGCCGGCTCCTTGGCCGGCTCCGTACTGGGCTTACTGGGATCGGTCGGTTCGGGAGTCGGCTCCGTCGTCGGTGGCACCAGCGGTTCGAGGGTTTCGACCGGCTCGAGCGAGGGCACAGCCAAGGCCGCGGCGACGGCCCGGGCCGCCGCCCGGCCGGCGTCGCTGAGCTTGCTGCGGGGCGCCCAGGCCTCGACGGTGTACAGCCGGCCGGCGACGACCACGGCGGTGCAGTCCCGTTCGATCTTCTTGGGCGTGCCGTCGAGTTTGGCCTCGCCGCCGGCGGCCCAGCTCACGGCGTGGTGAGTCCCCACCTTGGCCCGGGCGGGCTTGCGGACAACACTCTTGCCGTCGCCCTCGGCCAGCCGGGCCGAAATCGCCTCGACGAAGGCGGCATGATTGTCGGCCGTGACCTCCGCGAATCCCTCCGGCGGATCGGCCGCGAGCACGACCACCGCCGGGTAGGGAAGCTGCGGCGTCGACTGGTAGCGGACGAGGTAGTCGTAGGACCGGGACGCCCGCCGCCAGCCGTTCGGCGAGAAGACGCTCACGCGACCGTTGTCGAGATCCAGCCGTGAGGCCGGGTCGAGGCCGGGCAGCCCCGCGGAACCCGGCTTGTCACCGGCGGCCGGAGCGGCCCCTTCCTGGCCGGAGCAGCCCACGAGCAGGGCCGCCAAGACGAGCAGGTGAGCGGCGACGATTCGGTGCATGATGAACCCCTGATGGCAAGCGTGGTCTTCGGCCCGCCGACGCGGCGGTCCTACTCGGTGATCGGCTCCTTCACCAGCCCGACGAAATGATGGGCCCGCGACGAGGCGACGAGTTCGGCAGCCTTCTTGTCGGCTGCCTTCTTGTCGGCATATTCGAACATCGCCACCCGCTTCATCGCCTGCGTGAAGACCCCCCAGTAGGCCTTCATCCGGGCCTCCTTGGCGACCTTGCGGCGGCTGGGCTTCTTGGCGGCGGCCTTCTTCGGCTCCTTGGCGACCTTCTCCTTCTTCGCCTTGGGGGCCTTCTCCGCAGCCTTCTTCTTGGTCTTGGCCGTCTTGCCGCCGAGGGCCTCCGCGGCCTCCACCTCGGCCCGCTTCGCGCTGATGCTCTGGGTCCGTTTCTTTGCCATCTCGCCGCTGCCGTCCTGTGGGGTGACTCGAGGGGGTGACTCGAGGAGTGTCGGAATGCCCGAAGGCAAGGATCATTCGGGAGGCCGGAGTATAGCGTCAGCGGCGGCCGCCGCACGGCGGCCCTATACTTTTCCGTATGCCGACCGCCACGCTCGACCTCCCGCTCGCCAGCCCGTTTCCGTCCTACCGGGGCCTGCCCGACGACCTGCTCGAGGAGCGGATCGAGGCGGTCCGCCGAAGGATGGGGCCGCGGCTCGTGATCCTCGGCCACCACTACCAGCAGGACGGCGTGATCGCCCACGCAGATCTGACCGGAGACAGCTATCAACTGTCGCGGAGCGCGGCCGAGCGGGAAGGGTGCGAGGCGATCGTGTTCTGCGGCGTCCACTTCATGGCCGAGACGGCCGACATCCTCGCCAACCGGCCCGAGCAGGTGGCCGCCCGCGGAGGCCGTCGCGTCACGGTCGTGCTGCCCGACATGGCCGCCGGCTGCTCGATGGCCGACATGGCGGCGATCGACCAGGTGGAAGACGCCTGGGAGGATCTCGGCACGGTGGTCGACACCGCCGACATCACGCCCGTCACCTACATCAACTCGGCTGCCAGCCTGAAGGCCTTCTGCGGCCGCCACGGCGGGATCGTGTGCACGTCGAGCAACGCCCGCGCCGTACTCGACTGGGCCTTCGCCCGCAGGCGACGGGTGCTGTTCTTCCCCGACCAGCACCTCGGCCGCAACACGGCCCGGGCGATGGGCATGCCGCTCGACGAGATGGCCCTCTGGAACCCGCACGACAAGACGCTCGGCGGCAACGCCCGTGAGCGGCTCGAGCAGGCCCGCGTGATTCTCTGGCAGGGGCACTGCAGCGTGCACGCGATGTTTCGGCCGGAACACGTCGACGCGATGCGGGAGCACATCCCGGGCGTCAAGATCCTCGTCCACCCCGAGTGCTCCATGGAGGTGGTCGACAAGGCCGACCTCGTTGGCTCGACGAGCTACATCCTGCGCCAGGTCGAGGAGGCGCCCCCGGGCACGAAGTGGGCGATCGGCACCGAGCTCCATCTCGTCAAGCGGCTGGAGAAGAGCCATCCCGAGCAGACGGTGCGGTTTCTCTCGCCCACGGTCTGCATGTGCGCCACGATGTATCGGATCGACCTGGCCCACCTCTGCTGGAGCCTCGAGCACCTGGAGCGGGGCAAGCCGGTGAACGTGATCCGGGTGGACGACGAGACGGCCAGGTGGGCCGTGACCGCGCTCGAGCGGATGCTGGCCGTGCGGTAGCTGGGGCCCGGCAAGCACGCGGCTTGGGATTGCCCGTGCCATCTCGCCGGACGCTCCCTTTGGGCATCCTGCCCTCCGGTCGCTCGGAGGAAACCTCGCTCCGCAACGGGCACCGATCCGCCGCAGGCGGATTGGTCGGCTGCGCTCGGTTTCCTACGCCGCTCGATTGGCACGGGCAACCCCTCGCAGTCCAACGGTTGAGGGGTCATCACGTCGATTCGTCTGAACGGACGCCGCGCACGAGCATGGTCAGCCCGGGGGGCCGCCAGGGCGTCAGTGGCCGCCGATTTCGTGCTCGGCAGTGACGAGCCGGCGATGACGGGCGTAGGACCGGTCGAACGTGGTGGCCGCCGCGGCCCGCGGGGTGAACCGATGGGCCGGTGTCTGGGCGTGCGCGGCGAGGAACGCTTCCCACGAGGCGGACTCACCGGCGATGCGCCGGTCGCGATAGGCGGCCAGCAGGGCGGCGCCCCAGGCGCTGCCCTCGCTCGCGCCGTCGAGGATCACGACCGGAGTCTGGAAGGCGTC
>CAXNGP010000172.1:0-5231 GCA_964201845.1 Pirellulales bacterium | reverse complement strand
GTTCCTCTGCCCGAGCGACGACAAGTTCCGGGGGATAGCGGACACGGCGCCCTGCAACTACGCCGCGTCGAAGGGCCCGACCGCCCACATCGACAACGGCGGCTGCTCCTGCCCCGAGGCGCTGGCGCTCAACCAGTTCCAGATCCCGGCACCCCATCCCCCGTCGAACTACGACAACACGACCACCACCGCCGGCCCCTTCAACCGCCAAGGCGTGGCGTACGGCCTCCTCCAGATCCGCGACGGGCTGTCAAGCACGATCTTCTTCGGGGAGACCCGGCCGTCCTGCTCGGCCCACCATGCCCAGGGCTGGCTGCGGAGCAACAGCGGCCAGGGGCTCTCCACCACGCTCGTGCCCATCAACACCGACACCTGCAACAACTCCGCGGCTGGAAACGGCTGCGGCCGCTGGTGCAACTGGAACTACGAACTCGGCTTCCGCTCCAAGCACATCGGCGGGGCCATGTTCGCCTTCGGCGACGGCTCGGTGCACTTCCTGCCCGAGACCATCGACCACCTGACCTACCAGCGGCTCGGGGCCAAGGCCGACCGGCAGCCCGTGGAGATCCCACAATGACCAGCCCGTTCCGTCGCCGCAGTCTCCTCGTGCTCGTGGGCCTCGGGCTCGCCCTGCCGGCGACCGGCTGCGGCAAGGCGAAGCCGCCCACGGCCCCGGTCACGGGCCGCGTGCTCCTCGATGGCAAGCCCGTCGCCGCGGCGGCCGTGATGTTCGAGCCGGTCGACGGCGGCGTGCCCGCCCGCGGCAGCACCGACGCCGACGGCAGTTTCACGCTCAGCACCTTCGCTCGCGACGACGGCGCGCTCGTCGGTCGCCACCGGGTCTCCGTCTCGAAGTTCGTCACCGAGGGCGTGGCGGCCAACGAACTGGGACTCGAGGCGGCGCCGGCGCCGGCCGGGCTGCAGCCGAAGGCCGGCCTGCCCGCCCGCTATGCCGACGCGAAAACGAGCGGCCTCGAGGCGACGGTGGAAGCCGGCGGCACGAAGGTCGAGTTCGCGCTCGAGTCCAAGAACTGACGCGGTTTCCCGCCGCGCGTCGTCAGGCCCGCACGAGCACCTGCTGCACGTCGCGGAGATACCGCTGCCGCATGTTGCCCAGCAGCATGCCCAGGTAGGCGTTGGCTCCGAGCGAGAGAAACAGCGCGATCAGGCTGCCGATCAGCCAGCCCCAGGGCCTCTCCGCCGCGGCCACCGCGGCCACGGTCGCGGCCTCCTCGGCCGGCCGGGCCGAAGCGACGGCCACCGGCGTGACGCGGCGCGGCCGCTTGGCCGCCTCGATCACCGACCGCTCGACGGCGGGCGGCCAGGCGTCGGCGACATAGATCCGCACCCGGCGAACGTCCCGCGAGTCGGCCGGCACGTCGCTCGTGAACTGGTACGGACTGCCACTCGAGACGAGGTCGGGCTCGACCCGCACGAGGTAGTCGCCGCCGCCGTCGTCCGTCGGCAGGTACGCGGCCTCGATTCCCGTCGCCAGCAGAGCGGCCAGGACCATCACGCAATCCAGGATCATCGTTCGTTCCCTTCGGGTGTCGGCGGAGGACCGGAGCCTCCGCCAGGGCAGATTTCAACCTCCGCGGGCGTGGTCCTGCAACTCCGGCCTCCGGGGCGACCGTTCCAGGCTGTCGATTTCGGCCGCCAACATGGTCAAGGCCGCCTGCAGAAAGGCCACGGCGATCGGGCCCACGAAGATCCCGATCGGCCCCAGGGCCGTCACGCCCCCGAGCACGCTCAGCAGGGCCAGGAGCGGATGCAGCTTCGACTGCCCCTGGAGCACGAGCGGCTTGACGACGTTGTCGACCGTGGAGACCACGAGCGCCCCCCAGGCCGCCAGGCCAGCGGCCGTCCAGGTGTCGCGGACGAAAAACAACAGGTAGAGGCTCGCCGACCCCCAGACCGCCGCCGCCCCGACGATCGGCACCATCGCCATGAAGAAGGTGAGCAGCGTGAGCAGGAAGACGTTGTCGAGGCCCGCCACGGCGTAGCCGATCCCGCCGAGGATCGCCTGCACCACCGCCGCCAGCAGCGTGGCGCTGACGACCGCCCGGCTCACCTCCTCGAACTCCGCGAGCAGTTGCCACTGGTAGCGGACGTCGAGCGGCACGAGCCGCATCACCGCCGCCAGCATCCGCGGCCCGTCGGCCAGGAAGTAGAAGAATCCCACGATCGTGACGATCAGCCCGAGCAGCAGCTTACCGATCACGGCGGGCGCCCGGGCTGCGATCGGCCCCAGCCCCTCCTCGACCACGGTCCGCAGCGAGGCGTTCACGCCTTCGGCCGTCAGGTGCAGTCCGGTCGCGTCGTTGACCGCCGTCACGATCCCGGCGAGCACGGCCGGGTCGAGCTTCACGCCTTCGGGGCGACGGGCCATCGCCACGGCGTCGGCACCGGCCCGCGTCACGAGCAGGCCCACCGGCGCGAGCACGATCACGAGCACCAGCAGCGTGGTCACCCCGGCCGCCAGCCAGTCGGCCAGGCCGAACCGTCCGCGGAGCCAGCGGTGCAGCGGCCCGAAGATCACCACGAGCATCGCCGCCAGGAGGAGCGGCAGGAGAAAGCTCGCCATCACCCGCAGGCTGAGCAGCCCGAACAGCACCACGAGGCCCAGGAGCACCGCGAACGACACCATCCGCGTCATCGGGGGCACCTGCCGGACGTCGGGGAGCGCGGGAGTCATGCGGCAAGTCTACTTGGAAGCGTGCGGGCTTCGACGGCGGCCGTGGCGGCGGGCGGGCCGGCCGGGGTATTCTTGCGACCCGGCGGCGGCCAGCCGAACTTCGCCGCGCCGCCCCTGCCCCCGCTGCTTCCGCCATCCGATGAACCCGCCGGACCTGTCGCTCGTCGTGCCGGTTCGCGACGAGGCGGGCAACATCGGGCCGCTGGTCGACGAGATCCGCACGCGGCTGGACGCGGCCGGCCTCGCCTGGGAGGCCGTGCTCGTCGACGACGGTTCGACCGATGGGTCGTGGACCGAAATCACCGCGGCGGCGGCCGACGGCCGCATCCAGGGGATTCGCCACGAGTCCGGCCAGGGCAAGTCGGCGGCCCTGATGACCGGATTCGCCCGCACCCGTGGGCGGGCCGTGGCCATGCTCGACGGCGACGGGCAGGACGATCCCGCGGAGCTTCCCCGGATGGTCGGGCTGCTCGGCGACGGCCCCGACGGCGTGGGCCTGGTGAATGGCTGGAAGACCCCGCGGCTCGACCCGTGGCACAAGACGTTTCCGTCGCGGGTCTTCAACCTGATCGTGGGCTGGGTGACCGGCCTGCGGCTGCATGACCACAACTGCGGCCTCAAGGTGTTTCGCGGCGACGTGGCCCGCAGCCTCACCCTCGGCCTCGACATGCACCGCTTCATCCCGGTGCTCGTGGCCCGCGCGGGCCACCGGGTCGTGGAGACCCCCGTGCGGCACCGCCCCCGGACCCGTGGCCAGTCGAAGTATGGCGCGGGCCGATTCATCCGCGGCCTCGCCGACCTCGGCCGGGTGACGGCGCTCCTGGGCGACGGGTCGGGGGCCGGCGACGGTCTCGACGACGCCTCGCGCGGCCGCCTGCGACAGGGCGTGTACGCGATCCTGGCGGCAGTCGCGCTCGGCGGCCTGCTCGGCCGGATCGGCGCCGTCGCCAGCGTCGATCGGCTCGCCCTCGCAAAGCGGCTGGCCGACGAGCACGTGGCCGCCAAGCTCGCCGCCGACCCCGGGCTCGACGCCGCCGCCGAGCGGGAGCGGTTCATCCGGGCCAAACGGCTCGTGCGGCCGTTCCTCTCGGGCAACGACCGCAGCCGCTGGACGACCGTCCGGGCGCTGGTGGAGCGCGGCACGTTCGCCATCGAAGACATCGTGGTCGAGCCCGGCTGGGACACGATCGACGCGGTCGTGCATCCGGACCACGCCGGCACGCTCCACCTCTATTCGAGCAAGCCGCCGCTGCTGGCGGTGCTGTGCGCGGGCCCGTACTGGCTGCTCACGAAGCTCACCGGCTGGACGCTCGGCGATCACCCGTTCGAGCTGGGCCGCCTGCTGCTCGTGATCTGCTCGCTCCTTCCCTTCGCCGTCTTCCTCGCCTTCACGCTCCGGCTGGTGGAGGCGATCGGCACGTCCGACTGGGGACGGCTCTGGGGGGCTGCGGTGGTCACCTGCGGCACGCTCCTGTCGACCTTCGCGGTGGTGCTCACGAACCACCTCCCGGCGGCGGCCTGCACGGCGGCCTCAGCCTGGTGCGTGCACCGGATCCGCTGCCAGGGAGCCACGGGCCCGCTGCCGTTCGCGGTCGCCGGGCTGACCGCGGCGCTGGCTGCCGCCTTCGAGTTGCCGGCGCTGGCCTGGCTCGCGGCCGTGCTCGCCATCCTGCTGCGGTGCGATCTTCGGCGCACGCTCGCCTGGACCGCACCGGCCGTGGCGGCGGTGGCGGTGGTGGCCGTGGGTTCCAACTGGCTGGCACACGGCACGATCGCGCCCGCGTATGCCCAGCGATCCGCCGGCGGGCCGGCCGGCGGCGACGCGACGGTCCCGGCGACGGGCGCCGCGGGCACGGTCGTCGGCTCCTGGAACCCGGGCAACTGGTACGACTACTCGGTCCGGCTGCCCAACGGCAAAGTGCTCACGAGCTACTGGCGGGCCCCCCAGGGCGTGGATCGCGGCGAGCCTTCCCGGGCCGCGTATGCCTGGCACGTGCTCGTCGGCCACCACGGCATCTTCTCGCTCACGCCCGCTTGGCTGCTGGCGATCCCGGGGCTGGCCCTGCTCGCGGCGCGTCGCCGTCATGGCCGGGGCGAGGCGGATCTCGCGCGGGCCATCGCCCTGGTCTCGGTCGTCGTGATCGGCTTCTATCTGGCCAGGCCGCTCGTCGACCGCAACTACGGCGGGATGTCCAGCGGCTTCCGTTGGGCCTTCTGGCTCGCCCCGCTGTGGGCGCTGTCCGCCGTGCCCGCCGCCGACGTGCTGGGCCGCAGTCGCCCCGGACGCCTGCTCGGGCTGACGCTGCTCGGCCTGTCGGTGGTCTCGGTCGCGTTCCCCACGTGGAACCCCTGGCAAGCACCCTGGATCGAGCGCTGGCTCGAGCATGCGGCGCGGGGATGATCCACCGGCGAGGTTCCCCGCCTCACGGGGCTCGCTTCCTCAGGGTCGTGCACGACGCGTTGTCGGCGAGGTTCCCGCAACGGGGGGATCACGATGGGGTAGTTGACAACCATCCCCGCTCGTGGGCAGGCTACT
>CAXNGP010000171.1:0-5237 GCA_964201845.1 Pirellulales bacterium | reverse complement strand
AGGGGACGCAAGCAGCGGTGCTCGAAGGCGCGAGTCCAGGCTCGGATGGTCATGGTGTCGTGTCGCGGCTAGGCCGCCTCCCTCGCGGCCGGGCCGCCTCGCTCGCCACGCGTGCCGCTGGTGGTTGCCTCGATCGCGGTGCGCACCTGCCGGGCCGTGTGGGCCCACGAGGTAGGCACGAACCGCGCGCGGATCTCGGCCTCCCGCGCCTGCACCCACTCGGGGTCGCGGAGCGTCCGCTCCACGAGGGCCACGAGCTCCCGCGGATAGAGCGGATGGAAGAACGCGGGCAGGTCGGGGCTGATCTCGGGGATGCTCGTGGCGTTCGAGGCCAGGCAGAGCCGGCCATGCCCCAGGCTCTCGGCCACGGGCAGCCCCCAGCCCTCGTACCGCGAAGGGTAGATCGTGGCGGCGCAGTGGCGGTAGTACCAGGCCAGCTCGGCGTCTTCGATGCCGTGGAGGATGTGGATCCGGCCGTTCACGGCCCGGTCGTGGCGGATCTCGTGCATCAGGTCGGACACGTAGACGTGGGGCACGCCCAGGCAGACGAGGTCGGGGCAGTGCTCCGGGTCGCGCGCGGCGAGCACCTGCCAGGCGTCGTAGAGCAGCCGATGGTTCTTGCGGACGTCGAGCGTGGAGACGCAGACGAAGAACGGCCGCTGCGGGACGAGGCGGGGCAGCGGGGGTGTGGCGTCGCGGCTCGAGCCCAGTTCGTCGCCCAGCCGCACGACCGTGAGCGGCGGCAGGGGGAAGCGGCTCTCGTCGCAATACCCCGCAATCTCGCGTCGCGAAAACTCCGAGATCGTGAGCACGTGGTCCGACTCGGTGAGCACGTTGCGAACCCAGGCCGTGACCTGCCGCACAGTGGGCTCGTCGACCCACTGCGGCTTGATGGTGGGGATCAGGTCGTAGACCATCCGCAGCAGGCGGACGCCGCGGCGACGCATCGCGGCGGCGGCCTCCGCATGCCCGTCGATTGGCCACGACGCGCCGAGCGAGAGCAGCACGTCGCCGGCGGCGAGCGGTCCCTCCGGCTCGGAGTTCCGCGTTGGCAGCGGTTGGGTGCGGCCGGCGCGGGAAGGCGTCGGGAGCCAGCGGGCCGATTCCCGGATCCGCACGCCGAGCCAGCGGCCGAACGTGCGCCGGAGATCCCGCGCGGCTCCGCCAAACTCGCGGCAGGCCGTGCGGAGCTCGGCCGCGGCCGGGCTCGTGCCGAAGATCCGCTCGCGGGCGTTCCAGCGGCGGCGGGCGCCGCCGGTGGCCGCGGCGGTCGCCGGCGTTAGAGACAGGTGGTTGCGAACGCCGGCCGGGAGGTGGGCGGCGTCGAGCGGCTCGAACCGGTTCCGCACCCGGTCGAACCGCGTCAGCCGCACCGGCACGCCCTCGGCCACCAGGCCGTTCAGGATGCCGACGGTCGTGCGCTGGATGCCCGTGAGGTGGGGCAGCGTCCAGGTCATGAGGTCGGAAACGTCGTACCAGATGGTCACGGTGAGTCTTTCGAGGCGGGCCGGGGCGGCCGCGGAGAACCCGCGGTTCAGGCCGACTTACGCGGGGTCGCGAGGTAGTGGCCGGGCACGAGCGTGAAGTCGTCGGTGGTGTTGGCCGGATAGGAGAGCGGCGCCCGCAGGCCCGGCTCCTCGCGGCGGTAGTAGAAGCGGTTGAGCCCGTCGAACAGCGCGAACTCGTAGCCGTGCTGGAGCAGGATGCCCTCCCAGTCGAACCAGGTCGGCTCGTAGGAATACGGGTCGCAGCCGCGGAACTTCGGCTTGATCGCCTCCAGCAGGATCACCCGCGGGCGAAACGACCGCCAGTCGTTGCCCAAGAGCACGTCCCGCTCCGCCCCCTCGACGTCGATCTTCAGGAACTCGCAGTCACCCGGCGGCAGTTGCCTGGCGATCTCGGCGAGCGTCGTCATCGGCACGGTGCGGGTGGCCCGCCGCAGGCCGAACTCCTCCACCGCCTTGGGGTCGAAGGTCTCGACGTAGGTGGAGAGTCCGGAGTCGCCCCATTCGTGAAACTCGATGCTGCCCACGCTCGCGCCGCAGGCCGTGTTGAGGTTCCAGTCGCGCGGGCGGTGCTTCTCGAACTTGCGGTGAAACCGTTCGACGGGCTCGACGTTCACCCCCGACCAGCCGAGGTCGTAGAAGTGCTTGGTGACGGAGTCGACCGCCGGATCGAAGGCGCCGATGTCGACGTAGCGGCCCCGATCGCAGGCGTGAAACACCCGATTCAGGATCACGTCCTCGAAGTTCTGGGCGTAGGAGATCATCATGGCGGGCTCGTTTCTCGGGCGGGCGGGCGCGGGCGGATCAGGGGCTGACGGGTGGTGGTGCGGGCTCAGGCCGCCTTGCGGATCACCAGGGCGATCGACGTGGAGGCATGGCCGGCGAGGTTGAGCCGCAGGTGCTTGACCTTGGGCGGCGGGGTGGAGTGCCAGTCGGCGTACGGGGGCTGGTCCACGAACTGGTCGAGCCCGTGGCTGCCGGGGTTGACGTCGAGCGGCTCGACGTGGTGGCCCTGCGCCACGAGCCGGCCGCAGATCGCCTCCACGTCGCGGAGCCGGTAGATCACGCACGGGCCGTCGGCGAGCGTGGCGTCGTTGCTCGAGAGGTTGAACTCGGTGGTGTGCACGGCCACGCCCCCGGGCACGAGGCAGTCCATCTGCCGCTCCAGGAAGTCGAGGCCGAGTTGGAGCGAACCGCAGTGCTCGAAGGAGCAGGTGGACCAGGTAAAGTCATAGCCCGTGAGGTCGGCGGGCACGTGGTTCATGTCGACCGGCCGGAACGAGACCAGCCGGCGGAAGGCCGCCGGATCGCACAGGCCGGCCGCGTTCAGGGCGTCGCACTCGCCGACCCACTGCCCCGACCGGGCCCAGGGGTTGCACCGCTCGTCGTCGGCGGGCAGGTCGGTGGCGGTGATCTCACAGCCGCGGGCGGCGAACAGGGCGGGCAGCTTCTCGGCGCCGACGGCGAAGCCCAGGCCGCGCCGGCCGGCCCGGAGCATCTCGCGCTCCTCGAGGGCCTGGCAGATGAAGGCCAGCTCCCAGAGCTTGCGGTGGGGCCGCCAGGGCTCGCCCAAAGCCGCCGCCCAGTGGCGGAAGGTGGCCGAGTCGAGCGTGCCGTAGCGGCAGAGCTGGGAGATCAGCTGGCGGGAGTCGTCCCGCCGCGGGCCGCGGAGATGGAGGTCGGGCCGATCGCGGCGGAGCAGGTGCGGCTGCACCGGAGGCGACTTCGCCGGTGGCCCGAACCACCGCCGGACCTTTCTGGCGAGCGACTTCATCGTGGGCCTGCCTCCCCTGTGCCGTGCCCGCCCTCAGGCCGCCTTCCGGCCGGCTGCCGGCACGCCCTTGAGCAGGGCCTCCCGCCGGGCCAGTTCAAGGTCGCCCTCGACCATCATGTCGACCAGCTGCTCGAAGCTCGTGCGCGGACTCCAAGCGAGCCGCGTGCGGGCCTTGGTCGAGTCACCCAGGAGCAGGTCGACCTCGGCCGGCCGGTAGTAGCGCGGGTCGACCTCCACGAAGTCGCGGTAGTCGAGTCCGAGGCGGCCGAACGTCTTCTCGCAGAAGTCGCGGACCGAGTAGAGCTCGTTCATCGCGATCACGTAGTCATCGGGCTCGTCCTGCTGGAGCATCAGCCACATCGCCTCGACGTAGTCGCCGGCGAAGCCCCAGTCACGCTGGGCGTCGAGGTTGCCCAGGTAGAGCTTGTCCTGCAGGCCGAGCTTGATGCGGGTGGCGGCCCGGGTGATCTTCCGGGTGACGAACGTCTCGCCGCGGCGGGGGCTCTCGTGGTTGAAGAGGATCCCGCAGGAGGCGTGCAGCCCGTAGCTCTCGCGGTAGTTGACCGTGATCCAGTGGCCGTAGACCTTGGCCACGCCGTAGGGGGAGCGGGGATAGAAGGGGGTCGTCTCCTTCTGCGGCGTCTCCACCACCTTGCCGAACATCTCGGAGGAGGAGGCCTGGTAGAAGCGGATCTGCTCGCCCGTGTCGTCCTGGACGTCGCGGATCGCCTCGAGCAGCCGCAGCACGCCGACGGCCGTGGTGTCGGCTGTGTAGGCAGGCTGATCGAAGCTCACGCGGACGTGGCTCTGGGCGGCGAGGTTGTAGACCTCGTGCGGGCGGATCTCCCGGATCAGGCGGACGAGCCCGTTGCCGTCGGAGAGATCGCCGTAGTGCAGCTGGAGGCTCGGTGAATCCCCGAAGATCAGGTGCTCGACCCGCTCGGTGCCGAAGGTGCTGGAGCGGCGGCGGAGGCCATGCACCTCGTAGCCCTTCTCGATGAGCAATTCAGCGAGATACGAGCCATCCTGGCCGGTGACGCCGGTGATCAGAGCACGCTTGGGCATGGAGCCTCCCTGGAGGAACGATCCTGATGGAACGATGCGTTGAAACGGGTCGACGGCGGGGACCGCGAGGCCGATGGGGGCCGGGCCGACGCCGAAGCGGGGGGGACGTTAGCAGGACGCCGCGACCGCCGAAACCTCATTTTCCCCGGCCGTTTGCCCGAGAATCGACTCGTAGACGCGGGTGTACCCGCGGGCCGTCGCCCCCCAGGAGAAGGTCGCGGCATGGGCCCGGGCTCGGGGGGCGAAGCCGGGGTCGGCGGTGAACGTCGCCATGCCGGCCTCGTAGACCGCGGCCATCGCGGCCGCATCGAAGGAGTCGAGGTAGAAGCCATGGTCGCCCGCGATTTCGGGCAGGCAGGTGGTGCGGGCCATGAACACGGGCCGCCCGGCCTGCATCGCCTCGAGGACCGGGAACCCGAAGCCCTCCGTCAGCGAGGGGAAGAAAAACGCCTCGGCGTTCTCGTAGAGCCACTGCCGGTCGGCGTCGCTCACCTCGCCCGGGAGGATCGCCCGCCCTTCGAGCCGCCGGCGTGAGACCTCGCGGCCGAGGAAATCGCCGTACGGGGTGGCCTTCTTCCCGGCGATCACCAGCCGTCGGTCGGGAAGCTTCTCGAGCAGGTCGAACAGGACGTGGAAGTTTTTGTGGGCCAGGCAGTTGCCGACGGTGAGGATGAAGCGGCCCGGGGGGAGCCAAGCCGGCCGGGTCGCCGCCGCGGCCGGCGGGGGCGTGAGCCCCAGCGGTACGACGTGCATCGGCCGCCCGCCGAGTCGGAGGCGGCTGGTGACGTCGTCGGCCACGAACTGCGAGTCGGTGACGACCGCGTCGGCCCGGTCGATCTTGGCCTGGATGTCGGCCAGCTTGCGGGCGATCTTCCCCACCTGCTCGTCGTGCG
>CAXNGP010000170.1:0-5246 GCA_964201845.1 Pirellulales bacterium | reverse complement strand
TCGCCCCCCGCGGCGGCCGGCTTAGAATGATTTGTCGCGCGGGGTGACCCGCGTTCCGTTTCGTCCCGCCCGGAGATTCGCCATGACCACGCCGTTCAGCCTCCAGACGCTTCTGCTCGCCATCGTTTCTTCCTGCGGGCTGGTCGCTTCGGCCGGGGCCGACGAGTGGGGCACGCTCAAGGGCAGGTTCGTGCTCGGCGGTGACCTGGCGGCCCCGGCGGCCCTCACGGTCGACAAAGACGTCGAGGTGTGCGGCAAACACAAACTGGTGGCCGAGGAACTGGTGATCGGCGAGGGCAAGGGCGTGGCCAATGTGGTGGTCTACGTCCGGGACAAGAACGTGAAGGTGAAGCCCGAACTCGCGGCGGCCGCCAAGGAGGCCAAGCCGGTCCTCGACAATCAGAACTGCCGGTTCGAGCCGCACGTGCTGTTCGTGCAGGCCGGGCAGGAGGTCGTGATCAAGAACTCCGACACCGTCGGCCACAACAGCAACATCGCGGCGGTGAAGAACACCCCGTCCAACGACCTGATTCCCGCCGGCGGTCAAGCGTTGAAGAAGTTCGCATCCGACGAAGCGGTGCCTGTGGCGGTGACCTGCAACATTCATCCTTGGATGAAGGGCTGGCTCGTCGTTCGTGACAATCCCTATGCGGCCGTCTCGAAGGCCGACGGATCGTTCGAGATCGCCGACCTGCCGGCCGGCGAGGTCGAACTCGTCTTCTGGCACGAGAAGAAGGGCTACCTCGACTCGATGACGATCGGCGGGAAGCAGGAGTCGGTGAAGAAGGGCCGGATGAAGAAAGCCATCAAGGCCGGTGGCAACGACATGGGCGAGATCGTCCTGGACGCGGGGCTGTTCAAGTGAGACGGAAGCTGCTGATGACGCCGGGTCGGAACCTGAACCGCCCGTTCGCCGGGCCTGTGTTCGCCGCCGCAGTGCTGGCCATCGTGGGTGCCGGCTGCGGTCCCGGTCGCGTCGCCGGCCCGGTCCCGGACATGGCCGCGGCCGCGAAGCTCCGAGATGTCCTGAAGGCCGGTGAGGCGGCAGGGGAGGCCGGCCAGGCGGCCGCGGCGACCGGCACTGGCTGGGCCACGCTCACGGGACGCTTCATCTTCGCCGGCATTCCCGGCGAGAAGAAGGTGCTGGTGGTCGATAAGGACATGGCCGTCTGCTCGAAGGACGGCATGAAGCTCTACGACCAGTCGCTGCGGGTCGATGCGGCGTCCAAGGGCCTGGCCGACGTCGTGCTCTTCGTCCGCAAGTCGAGCCGCGTCAAGAATCCCGTCCCCACCGAGCAACTCTTCTTCGACCAGAAGAACTGCGAGTTTCTCTCGCCGGTGTTCGCGGCCCGCGTGGGGCAGCCGGTGGACGTCCGCAACAGCGATTCCGTGGGCCACAACACCAACATCTCGGGCTCCAGCTTCAACCAGCTGATCCCCGCCGGCGAGGGCACCGTCTACGCGCCCAACGCCGAGACGGGCATGCCCGTCTCCGTCACGTGCAACATCCATCCGTGGATGAAGGCCTACGCCGTGTTCCGCAAGGACGGCTACGTCGCGGTTTCCGCCGCCGACGGTTCCTTCGCCATTCCCGACCTGCCCGCGGGCGAACCGCTCGAGTTCCAGGTCTGGCACGCCCGGTCGGCCGGGGGCCTGAAACTCGATCGGCCGGAACTCAAGTGGTCGCCCAAGGGCCGGTTCCAGATCACCCTCCAGCCCGACGAGGTCAAGGACCTCGGCACCCTCGAGGTGCCCGCCGCGGCCCTGGGGGGCTAGGCCCGCATCACCGTTTCCGTTCCTTCACCCGTTCCGCCATCGCCTCAACCGTCGCCCCGACGTTCGCCATGAGCAACCACCTTCGTCTCGCCTGTGTCGCCCTCGTGCCGGCCCTCCTCGTGGCCGGCGGCTGCGCGCCGACGCCTCCGGCCTCGTTTCGGCTCAACATGGTGGAGGCCACCTCCCCGTCTGCAGAGAAGGATTCCGTCTCGGCGCAGCTCGCCCTGACGCCGGTCCAGCAGCGGCAGGTGGCCACGATCCTGACGGCGATGTTCGGCACGCCCGACGAGCCGGTCTGCCTCCCCGAAACGGGGCTCGACCCGGCCAAACTCAAGCTCGCGGCCGGCCCGGTCCGCAGCGACATCGTGGGCCGCAAGAATGGCCTCTACCGCGAGCACTGCGTGCACTGCCACGGCATCACCGGCGACGGCCTGGGGCCGACGGCGGCGTTCCTCAATCCCTACCCGCGGGACTACCGGCCGGGCGTGTTCAAGTTCAAGAGCACGGAGCGGTCGAGCAAGCCGACCCATGCCGACCTGGTGCGGGTGCTGCACAACGGCGTGGCCGGCAGTTCGATGCCGTCGTTCGCGCTGCTCAGCCCGGGCGAGGTCGACGCGATCGTGGAATACGTCAAGTATCTCAGCATCCGCGGCGAGACCGAGATCGCGCTGATGCAGTATTTCTTCGAACTCGACGACGAGGACAAGGGCCAGCTCAAGGAGACGCGGGAGTTCCTGGTCGGCGAGATCCTCGAGCCGATCGCCGGCAAGTGGGCTTCCGCCGCCGAGGAGTTGATCGAGGTGCCGGAGATGCCGGCCGACATCGACCTGGCGGCCTCGATCGCCAAGGGCCGGGAGCTGTTCCACGGCGACAAGGCCAACTGCGTGAAGTGCCACGGCGTCACGGCTCTCGGTGACGGCCAGGCCAACGACTACGACGACTGGAACAAGAACATCGTCAAGATCGAGACCAAACTGGCGGCCCTGTCTGCCGGCGACGCCGACGCCGAGGAACGGCGTTGGGCGTCGGAGTTCCACGAGGTGCTCGACGGCGACGCCCTCAAGCCGCGGACGATCCCGCCGCGGAACCTGCGGCATGGCATCTACCGCGGCGGCCGGCGGCCGCTCGACATCTACTATCGGATCCACGCCGGCATCAACGGCGCACCCATGCCCGCCGCCAAGGGGACGGTCGCCCCCGAGGACATCTGGCACATCGTCAACTACGTCCGCTCGCTGCCCTACGACTTCGACGGCGAACTCGGTGCCGACCGGGCCGTGGCGGCCCAGCCGAGCACCGTGGGCGGCCTGGTGGCGAGCAAGGCGACTCCGGCGAGCGAGGAGAACTGAGCGATGAAGCGGCTGACCGGGATGTTCTGGGCCCTTGTGTTTCTGGCCGTACCGGTGCTCGGCGTGGCGACGTTCGCCGTCGCTCCGTCGATCAACGTCTGGCTTCCGAGCGACGTCTCCGCCCACGGCCACGAGATCGATTCGCTCTTCTACTTCATCCTGGCGCTCACCGGCGTGGTCTTCGTGGCCACGGAGGTGATGCTGTTCTGGTTCATGTGGAAGTACGACGCCGCGGCCCGGCAGGGTGAGAAGGCGACCTACATCCAGGGCAGCCACACGCTCGAGGTGGTCTGGACGATCATCCCGGCCGCCACCCTCCTGTTCCTGGCGATCTACCAGATGAACGCCTGGGCCAACGTCAAGATGCGCCGGCCCGACATGCCGCCCACCGTCGAGGTCGTGGCCCGGCAGTTCGAGTGGCGGTTGCGGTATCCGGGCCGCGACGGCCTGCTTGGCACGCCCGACGACCTCCACATCGTCAACGATCTCCATCTGCCGGTGGATGAGGACGTGCTCGTGCAGCTCAAGAGCATGGACGTGCTGCACAGCTTCTTCCTGCCGAATCTCCGCATCAAGCAGGACGCGGTGCCCGGGATGAAGATCCCCGTCTGGTTCAAGGGCACCGAGACCGGCAGCTGGGACATCGTCTGCGCCGAGCTGTGCGGGTGGGGCCACTACAAGATGAAGGGCCGGATCACCTTCGTCACCCGGCCCGAGTTCGACGCCTGGCTCGAGCGGAAGACCGCCGAGCAGGACGCCACGCAGCCCGTCCCTGAGGCCAGCGGCGAGATCGTCGCCAACTGATCCGCCCGTTCCCGCTCACCACCAAGCCACCCCGCCCAGCACACCCCAGCCCGCCATCCGGAGACCTGCCATGAGCACCGTCACCGTTCCCACCACCACCGAACACGGCCACGCCCCGGCCAAGAAGTCGGGGTCGGTGGCGACCTTCCTCTCGACCTACGTGTTCTCCAAGGACCACAAGGTCATCGGGCTGCAGTTTCTGTTCTCGACCCTGCTGTGGTTCCTGATCGGCGGCCTGCTGGCGCTCGCCGTCCGCTGGCAGGTGGCCTGGCCGTGGTCCGACGTGCCGGTAGTGGGCAAGTTGTTCGCCCAGGAGGGCGGGCAGATGAGCCCTGAGTTCTACACGATGCTGTTCACCATGCACGCCACGGTGATGATCTTCCTGGTGATCATCCCGATCCTGGCCGGCGCCTTCGGCAACTTCCTGATCCCGCTGATGATCGGCGCTGACGACATGGCCTTTCCGACGCTCAACATGCTGTCGTACTGGTTCATGTGGCCCGCGTTCATCGCCTTCGGGGCGAGCTTCTTCGTGGAAGGGGGCGCGGCGTCGGGCGGCTGGACGAGTTATCCGCCGCTCTCCACCAACGTCGCCTCCTCGCCGGGCAGTGGCTGGGGCCAGACGCTCTGGCTGATCGGCCTGACCTTCGTGGGCGTGTCCTCGATGCTCGGGAGCGTCAACTACATGACCACGATCATCCTGATGCGGGCCCCGGGCATGACGATGTTCCGGCTGCCGATGACGATCTGGGCGATGTTCATCACGGCCGTACTGCAGGCCTTCGCCCTGCCGGTGCTGACCGCCGCCGGCTTCATGCAGCTGGCTGACCGGATGTTCGCCACCGGCTTCTTCTCCCCCGAGGGCAACATCGTCAACAACGCCGTGGCCGGTCCGGGCGGCGGGCAGCCGTTGCTCTGGCAGCACCTGTTCTGGTTCTACAGCCACCCTGCGGTCTACATCATGATCCTGCCGGCGATGGGCATGGTGAGCGACATCCTCACCTGCTTCGCCCGCAAGCCGCTGTTCGGCTACCGGCCGATGGTCTACTCGATCGCCGGAATCGCCGGCCTCGGCTTCATTGTCTGGGGCCACCACATGTTCATGTCGGGCATGAATCCCGCCCTGGGCATCACCTTCATGGTGTCCACGATGATGATCGCCCTGCCCAGTGCCGTGAAGACGTTCAACTGGCTGGGGACCGTCTGGGGCGGTCGGATCCAGTTCACCACCTCGATGCTCTTCGCACTTTCCTTTGTGTCGATGTTCATCATTGGCGGACTGTCCGGCATCTTCATGGCAGCCACGCCCGTCGACAT
>CAXNGP010000169.1:0-5256 GCA_964201845.1 Pirellulales bacterium | reverse complement strand
CCCCGGTGGTCGTCGTGCAGCACATCTCCCCCTACTTCTCCAAGGTGGTGGCGGAGCGACTCGACACGATCTGCGCGATGAGGGTGGTGGAGGCTCAGGACGGCATGGCCCTCGAGCGCGGGATGTGCGTGATCGCCCCGGGAGACCGCCATCTGGCCGTCACCTGGCAGGGGGATGGCTATCGCACCCGGCTCTTGCACAGCCCCCCCATCCACCACTGCCGGCCGTCGGTCGACGTGCTGTTTCGCTCGGCCGCCGAGATCGCCGGGAAGCGGGTGGTGGCGGCGCTGCTCACGGGCATGGGCAGCGACGGCGCCCTCGGCATGCAGGCGATCCGCAAGGCGGGCGGATTCAACATCGCCGAGGACGAGCAGACCTGCGTCGTCTACGGCATGCCCAGGGCGGCCATCAATCTGGGCGTGGTGGACAAGGTGGTGCCGCTGCCCAGGGTCGCCGACGCCATCCTGGATGCCCTCGAACACAAACCGGCCTGATGCTCGCCGGGCCGACGCAGGCGTCGCGACCACCATGACTCACGCACCCCGGAAAAATTGCTTCACCACTGAAGCGGAGTTAGGCTCGACCCGCGCCTGCACGTCGTGCGGGAAGCGCCCGTCCGGCCGGCGCCGCGGCCCTCCCGCACCCCCAGGCTCACCACGGACACCATGAACTCCTCCGCCACCCCTCGTCGGATCGCGATCGGCTTCCTCCTCGTCATCGGCCTCGCGGTGGTGCTCGGCCTGTGGGCCGCTCTCCAGATCCTGCGGATCAACTCCAATGTCGTCCAACTCGCGACCAATTCGGTCCCCTCGGTCGTCACGCTCAACAAGATCATCCAGAGCAGCGCCGACGCCGGCAATGCGGCCACGGACGTGATCCGCGCGCTCGCCTCGGCGCGGCAGGCAGTGACGGAGGAAGCGGCCTTCGCCTCGGCCAAGCTCAAGGGTGACGCGCTGTGCGCGGAGTATGAGTCACTGCTGTCGGATGCCGAGGACGCCCGGCTGTTCGGCGATGCCAAGGCCGCGCGCGAGGCGTATCTCACCGGCGTGCTCCAGGCGATGGAGTTGGCCAAGGGAGACAAGCGGGCCGAGGCGGAAGCCACGATGATCGAGCAGGTGGAGCCGCTGTTCGAGCGGACGATGCTCGCCTTCAACAAGAACATCGACTACAACATCCAGCTGGCGGGCAAGGAGACGGACGTGGCCGCCGGCAAGGTCCGCACCGGCCTGATCACGATGCTGTCGTTGCTGGCCGCGGTGGCCCTGGTCGGCGGCCTGATCGGGTGGAGCACGGTTCGTTCCACCCAGGCCGCCCTGGACTCGATCAACGCCGCGATCCAGGCGGGGATCGACAGGACCAACCACGCCCTGGCCGGGATCTCCGACTCCCTCCAAGACGGCGCCGACCACACGGCCTCGAGTGCGCTGCAGCTCACGTCCGCCAGCCGCTCGCTGGCCACGGGCTGCAGCGAGCAGGGCGCCTCGGTGACGGAGACCAGCGCGTCGCTGGAGGAGATCTCCGCGATGATCCGGGCCACCGCCGACAACGCCTCGAAGGCGAAGGAGTTCGCCAACCAGGCCCGTGTCGCGGCCCAGCTCGGCAGGCAGACCATGACCGAGATGACCGGGGCCATGCAGTCGATCGAGACCTCGAGCCTGGACATCTCCAAGATCGTGAAGAACATCGACGAGATCGCGTTTCAGACGAACATCCTGGCCCTGAATGCCGCGGTGGAGGCGGCCCGGGCGGGCGAGGCCGGGGCCGGGTTCGCGGTCGTGGCCGAAGAGGTGCGGTCGCTCGCCCAGCGGAGTGCCGCCGCCGCCAAGGAGACGGCCGACAAGATCGATGCGGCGATCGCGAGCACGCAACGAGGCTCGAGGAGTTGCGCAAACGTCGGTGAATCGCTGGAGCAGATCGTGGGCAAGGTGACCGAGGCCGACGTGCTGGTCGCGGAAATCGCCTCGGCGGCCAAGGAGCAGGCTCAGGGCATCCGGCAGGTGGGTGTCGCCATGACACAGATGGACAAAGTGACACAGGGGAATGCGTCGAGTGCCGAGCAGACCTCGAGCGCGGCGGAGGAGCTCAACAGCCAGGCGAAGCTCCTGCAGGAGAACGTCGAGCAGTTGCGGGCCCTGATCGCCAGCACGACCCGGTCGGAACCCACCGCGGCGCTGCCCGCCAAGTCGCCGCGGGCCCTGGCCCCGAGGGCCGGGGCAAGCCGTGCGTTCGCGGCCACCACTCCCTCCCAGGGGGCGGCCGCGGGCCGCGGGCGGGGGCCGAGTATCGAGATGCCCGGCGATGTCGATTCGGCCGACGACCGCAACTTCCGGAATTTCTGACGGCGGCCGGCGGGGTTACGGCGGGCCGCTCATGGGTTCCGCTTGCCCTTGCCGTTGCCCTTGCCCTGTTTTGTCGGCGGAGCCCAGTCGGCCGGCTTGGGATGCGCGACCTGCAGCGCCACGGTGTCGCCGCTGCGTCGCATCTCGCTCGCCAGGAGCGATGCCAGTTCGGCGACCTTGGCGGCGTGTTCCGGCCGGGCTTCGTCGGGTCATGCACGCAGCCCCCGAGGTCCAGGCCCTCGCTAGTAGTCGGCCAGCAGTGCCCGGACCTGCTCCGGCGTGCGGGGCCACGGCAGCAGGTGCTCGTCGCGGATCGTCATCTCGCCGTTGTCCCACGGATGCAGCGGCAGGTAACTCGGCGGCAGCGGGATGTCGGCGGGATCGTACCGCACGGGGAAGTCGTGGCCCCGACGGGCGACACTGGAAGCTTCCAGCGGGGTCGGTCGCGCCCGCCGGGAACGATCCGATACACTGGCTGCAGGGGAGCGCGGCGGTTCGACTCCGAATCGTCCGCCCCAGAGGCCGGTACCAGAGACCCGTACCAGAGACCAGTGCCAGAGACCCGCACCGGGAGCAGGGCCATGCGAACCAACCGACGTGCCGCACACGGCCTCGGCGCCGCGGCGCTCCTCGCCGTGGCACTCGGCGGCACGATGCCCGGGATCGCTGCCGACCCGCCGGCCGGCCGTGGCGGCGGCCTCGTGCCGGGCACCTCCGGCTCTTCCACTCGGGCGACCCGCGAGGAACTGCTTCGCGATTGGGATCTCGACGGCAACGGCACCATCAACAAGTCGGAGGCGGACATCGCCCGGGCCCGGATGCGACGCAAGCGGCTCGAACTGCAACTCAGTGCCGGCATCGACCCGGTGACCGGCCTGCCGCGGGCCGCGGAAGGGGCGGCGCCGGAGGATGACCAGGCGGCCGAGGAGCCGCTGTTTCAGTTGCCCCCGGAAGAGCCGCCGAGCGAACCGAAGCGCGGCGCGTCGGAGTCGCTGCCGGGCCTGAGGGCTCCCGGGCCGCAGCAACCTCCGATCGTGGGATCGCCCACGCTGCGTCCCCCAGCGGCAGCCGCCTCGGGCAGCCAGCCGGCGACCATCTCGGCCCGGGCGTCGTGGCTGCCACCGCAGCGGCTGGCGCCCGCCGTCACCGGGGGCGTGCGGGCCGGCGCGCCGGCGGCGACGGCCGGTTATGGCTCCGGTGCGTGGAGCGATCTCAACGCCGGCCGGCGACCGTCGTCGCTTCAGACGCCGGCGGAGGGAACGGGCGGCGGCTCGGCGAGTGGCACCGGCGGCCTGCTGCCCAGCGTCCGCCAGCCGGGCCGCACCGGCGCGATGATCCTGCCCGCGCTGCCCGGCCGGCCGACCGGCGTGGGAGTTCCCGGCCTGCCGCCAGCCCCCGCGGTCAGCGGTCCCGCATCTCCCCGCGTCACCGCCGACGAGATCGGCGTTGAGCGGCCGTGACCGCCCATGCTCATCCGAGCGGCCGAGGCTCCTTGCCCGCGCTCGGCGGTGAGGCGGGGCCCGTGCTCGTGATCGCCGATCATGCCGCCGTCGCCCGGCGCGGCCCGGCTTGGGCAACCGATTTTGCCGCGCGTGGGCGGCTCCATCGCGTGCGGCTGGTCGGACCGACGCCGAGCGACGTGGAGAGCATCGTCGCCGACGCCGTGGGGTTGGGCGCGACGGCCCTGCTCGTGGCGGGCGGCGAGACGGCCCGCCATGCCGGCCAGGCGGTGGCCGCGCGGCTCGGTCTGCCGCTGGCGATCGAAACCGATGCGCCGCCGCCGTCTGGCAGGTAAACTCCGCGAACCGTCCCCGCTCCGTCATCCGAATTTCGCCGTCCACGCCAGCAGACCCCGCATGATCTCCCGTCTCCACGTGACCATCGCGAAAGCCGCGCTCTTCCTGACCATCGGTGCCGGCGCCTCCCGGGCCGACACCGTCGATCTGCCGCCGTCCGCCGGCGACACGAGCGGCGGTGTGATCGTCGCGCCCGGCATCCCCGACGACTTCGCGCCGGTTCGCGAGGCGATCGCCGCGGCGAATCCCGACGGTGGCCGCCGCTACCGTGTCGTCGTCGTCGATTCCGAGGATGACGACGGCGGCGCGGCCGTGATCCTGCCGCGGCTGATCGACCGCTGGTGGGAGGCGCGCGGGCAGGGCGGCGGCTATGACCCGTCCACCGATGTCACGATCCTGCTCGACGTCGGCGACCGCTCGATCGCCATGGATGCGCCCCCGTCGCTGTTGGCCTCGGCCGGGCTCGACCTCGACCGGCTCGAGAAGCAGGTGATCCGCAAAGCGTTCGTGCCGCGCGCCCAGGACAAAAAATATGCCGAGGGCCTCGCAGACCTGGTCACCACCACCGAGCAGGCGATCACCGGCGGAATCGCCGCCCAGGCGCGCCGGGCCGAGCAGCAGCAGGTGTTTTGGACCACGACACTGCCGCTCCTGGCGGTGTCGTTCGCCGGCCTGGGAGCCGCGGTCTGGCTGGGGGCCAAGCGGGCGCGGCACGCCAGCCGCAAGGCGGCCGCCCGCGAGCGGCTCGCGGCCTTCAAGCAGGAGGTCGTCGAACTCTCCGACCTGCTCGACGCCGAGCGGGAGCGGCATCGGATGCTGCCCCACGCCGATCCCGACTACCAGACGCCGATGGTCGGGATGACCCGCAACGCCTACGACGCGGTGCAGGAGGCGATCGGTCGCTACCGCGAGCGGTGGCTGGGGCTGATGGACGTGTGGGAGAAGGCCGAAGCCCGGCTGGGCGAGGAATGGTCGTTGGGTACCGCCGCGAGCGACGACGTGATCGCGATGCTCGACTCGGCCGAGGCCCGGCCGCCGCTCGCCGAGGTGGCCGCCGCCTGTCGCGGACCGCTCGACGCCCTCGAGCAGGCCCACGAGCGGGCCCGGGAGTTGGCCGGCTC
>CAXNGP010000168.1:0-5273 GCA_964201845.1 Pirellulales bacterium | reverse complement strand
GGCTGTTGATGCACGTGACCGGGATCCGGGCGGCGGTGGTCGAGCTGCTCAGGGCGATCGGTGCGGGGCTCCAACTCGTGTTCCTGACGCTGCCCCGGAGCATCCTCCGCTTGCCGGCCGTCGAGCGGCTACTGCGGAGCCGGCCGGTGCGGCTCTTCCGACGGTATCTCTGGAGCCCGCTGATCGCGGCGGCGGTCAGCTGGCTCCTGCTGCCGCATACCGGTGGCTGGCTGTCGCGGAGCAACCCCTGGCTGCCGGTCTGGCTCTTCGCCACGGCGGCTGCCTGTCTCAACTCCCCCGTCGGCCGCGCCGTGCAGGAGCGGCTGCTCGAGGGCCTCGGCCGGCTGATTCAGCAGATCCACGCGCGACTGATCGTGGGACTCGTCTCCTGGATCATGGACACCTTCCGGCGTGCCGTCGACTTCGTCGAGGGCACGCTCTATGCCGTGGACGAGCAGCTCCGGTTTCGCAGCGACGAGTCGCGGGTCACGCTCGCCGTCAAGGCGGTGCTCACGACGCTCTGGTCGGGCATCGACTGGTTCGTGCGGTTTTGCGTGACGCTGCTGATCGAGCCGCAGCTCAATCCGATCAAGCATTTCCCGGTCGTCACCGTCTCGCACAAACTGCTCGTGCCGATGATCCCGGTGGTGGCGTCGAACCTCTCGGCCGCGACCGGCATGGAGCGGGGCCTCGCGCTCACGGCCGTGACCTTCGTCTCCACGACGATTCCCGGCGTGTTCGGGTTTCTCGCCTGGGAGCTCAAGGAGAACTGGCGGCTCTACGCCGCCAACCGCCCGCCGACGCTCCGCCCGGTGCAGGTGGGACGGCACGGGGAGTCGATGCGGCGGCTGCTGCTGCCCGGGTTTCATTCGGGGACGATCCCCAAGCTGTTTGGGAAGCTGCGGCGGCAGCTCCGAAGCCGGGGCGGCGCCGTCGGCACCACCCGGGCCGGCGAGCAGCTGGCGGAACTCGCCCACGACATCGCGGCCTTCGTTGATGACGAGTGCCTCGGGCTGCTGCGCCGGACGCGGTCCCTCAGTGACGTGGCGATCCGCGTCGCCGACGTGCGGCTGGCGACCAACCGGGTGTCGATCGACCTCGCGGCCGACTCGATCGCGCCGGAGCCCCTCACGATCGACATCTGCCAGGAGCGGGGCACGCTCCAGCGGCGGTTGCGAACCGCGGGCTGGCTGGGACGGCTGTCGGCCGAGCGGCGCCGGCTGGTGGAGTTCGCGGTTGCTGGGCTCGACTGCCTCTCGGGGGCCGACTTCGCCACGACCGCTGCGGAGGGGCCGGCCGCCACGGTGCCGGTCGAGCCGATCGAGTGGGAGGCCTGGCGTGACGCCTGGGAGCGGGAGCGGGCGGCGCCGTTAGAATCCGGGCCATCATGAACAGCCGCCGACTCACCGCCGCCGACCTCCGCTCGCAGCGGTGGTTTGCGCCCGACGACCTCCGCAGCTTCGGGCATCGCAGTCGCCTCCGGCAGATGGGCTACTCGGCCGAGGAGGCCGAGGGACGGCCGGTGATCGCGATCCTCAACACCTGGAGCGACCTGGCCCAGTGCCACACCCACTTTCCCCAGCGGGTGCAGGCGGTGAAGCGGGGCGTCTGGCAGGCGGGTGGCTTCCCGATCGAGATCCCGGTGATGTCGCTGTCGGAAATGTTCATGAAGCCGACGGCGATGCTCTACCGCAATCTGCTGGCGCTCGAGGCCGAGGAGGTGCTGCGGTGCCATCCGGTCGATGGCGCCGTGCTGATGGGCGGCTGCGACAAGACGGTGCCCGGCCTCCTGATGGGGGCGATGACCGCCGACCTGCCCGCGATCTTCATGCCGGCGGGGCCGATGCTCGCCGGCCGCTGGCGCGACCAGCGGCTCGGCAGCGGCACGGACGTCTGGAAGTTCTGGGCCGAGCGGCAGGCCGGCTGCCTCTCGGAGTGCGCCTGGCGCGGCATCGAGGAGGGCATCGCCCGCACGCCCGGAACCTGCATGACGATGGGCACGGCCGTGACCATGGCGGCCGTGACCGAGGCCCTGGGGCTGATGCTCCCCGGCGCCTCGACCATTCCCGCCGTCCACTCCGCCCACGAGCGGATGGCGGCCGCCTGCGGCCGGCGGATCGTGGAGATGGTCTGGGAGGATCTCAAGCCCTCGCGGATCCTCTCGCCTGCATCCTTCGACAACGCGATCGCGGCCGACATGGCGCTCGCCGGTTCGACCAACGCGATCGTCCACCTGATGGCACTGGCCGGCCGCGCGGGCGTCTCCCTGCCGCTCGACCGGTTCGACGAGATCTCGCGGCGAACGCCGGTGATTGCCAACATCCGGCCATCGGGCGAATACCTGGCCGAGGACCTGCATGACGCCGGCGGCCTGCCGGCGGTGCTCGAGCGGCTTCGCGACCTGCTCCACACCGACGCGCTCACCGTCACGGGCCGCTCGCTCGGCGACAACATCGCGGGCGCCGAAGTGCTCGACGAGCGGGTGATCCGCCCCCGTGGTGAACCCGTCTCCGCAGCCGGGGGAACCTTCGTGCTCCGCGGCAACCTCGCCCCCGATGGCTGCGTGATCAAGCCGACGGCCGCCGAGCCGCGGCTGCTCGTGCACACCGGCCGGGCGGTCGTGTTCGAGTCGCCGGCCGACATGAAGGCCCGGCTCGACGACCCGGCGCTCGCGATCACCGCTGACGACGTGCTGGTGCTGCGAAATGCCGGGCCGCTCGGGGCGCCCGGGATGCCGGAGTGGGGCATGTTGCCGCTGCCGAAGCGGCTCCTGGAGGCGGGCGTACGGGACATGGTCAGGCTCTCCGACGCGCGGATGAGCGGCACGAGCTACGGGACGTGCGTGCTCCACGTTGCGCCCGAGGCGGTGGCCGGCGGGCCACTGGCGCTCGTGGTCACCGGAGACCGGATCGAGCTCGACGTGCCCGGCCGCAGGCTCACGCTGCTCGTCGACGACGCCGAACTCGCGCGGCGTCGCGCGGCCTGGCAGCCACCCGAGCCCAAGGCCGACCGCGGCTACACGCGGCTCTTCCTCGACGAAACGACACAGGCCGACCGGGGCTGCGACTTCCGTTTTCTGGAGCGGGGCGGGCCGCCGCAGGAGCCCGAGATTTTCTAGAAGCGGTCGCAGGACCCCGAACACTGCCGTCGCGTGCCTGGGAAGCTTTCACTGGCTCGCTGTTGGATATGAGTGCAGGTCCGAGATACTCGCGGCCCTCCTGAACGTCACCTGCCTGGTGATCACGGTGCGATGGTTGTGAGGCCTCCGTGGTTCGGTCCCACAGTGCCGGGAGAGCAAGCCCGCAGGGCTTAGGGATCGCATAGCGGCCGGGACATGTTGGCGGAAATGCGATTGGCCGGGCTATCCTGTGAGTCATGCTGCAGACACCCCTCGCCTTCGATCATCTCCGCCAGTCCGTGATGGCCGTGCCGCCGCTGGCGCGGACTGCCAACGGCACGATCGACGCGGCCGCCAACGCAGCCATCATCCGCCACATCGAGGCCGGGGGCGTCCGGCTGCTCCTCTACGGGGGCAACGCCAACGTCTATCACCTGCCGCTCGCGGAGTACGAGCCGCTGCTCGGGCTGCTCGCGGCGACGGCCGGGCCCGAGACGCTCGTGGTGCCGGCTGCGGGGCCGACCTACGGGCTCCTGCTCGAACACGCGCGGATGCTGCGGGGTTCGGGTTACCCCACGGCGATGGTGCTGCCGCAACAGGGCATCACCACGAGCGGCGGCGTGGCCACCGGAATCCGGCGGTTCGTCGAGGCGGCGGGGATGCCGGCGCTTGTCTACATCAAGCACGACGGCTTTCTCGAGCCCACCGACGTGGCGGCGCTCGTCAACGACGGACTCGTCAGCGGGATCAAGTATGCGACCGTGCGGCCCGATCCGGCCCACGATCCTTACCTCCGGGAACTCGTCGGCCTGGTCGATCCGCGGCTGGTGATCAGCGGGATCGGCGAGCAGCCGGCGATCGTGCACCTCCGCGACTTCGGCCTCGGAGGCTTCACGACCGGCTGCGGCTGCGTGGCTCCGCGGCTCTCGCAGCGGCTCCTGGGGGCGGCGGTCGTGGGCCGCTGGGACGAGGCTGAGCGGATCCGGCGGATCTTCGAGCCGCTCGAGGACCTCCGCAACGCGATCAACCCGATCCGCGTGCTCCACGAGGCGGTGGCCGCCGCAGGCATCGCCGCCACGGGGCCGCTCCTACCGTTCCTCGGGCTCGTGGGCGGGGCTGACCGGCCTGCAATCGCGGCCGCGGCGAGGGCGCTCGTGGCGGCGAACGAGCCCGGGGCGTGAGGTCGGGCTACTCCGTCACCCGGCAACCCGGGTCGGGGGGCGTGGGCTCGCCCAGCTCGTCGACCGGGTGCGTGAACAGGTAGCGCCACACGGGCTCGTAGAGCATCTGGCCGTCGGCTCGCTTCGGCGCGTTGCCGCCGGGCTGCACGGCGCCGTGGGCCTTCTTGCGGTCGCCCTGCACGTCGGCGGAGGAGACGAGCCGCCGCGTGTTGCCATACGGGGGCTGCGTGGTGTCCACGTCGACGATCGGACCGAACTTCGCCATCCCCAGCAGCTCCCACGACCGGCAGTAGTGGTGACCGATCCAGCCGTCGTCGAGGACGTGCGAGAAGCCGAAGAACCGCTCGGGCGGAGTCGCCGATGGGCCGGCTTGCCAGTCCTGGTCCTGGTCCCGCGGGCCGCAGAGCATGACCACGCGGTCGCAGCGGACTTCTTGGGCGAACCGGGCCGCCGTGGTCGCCCCGTGCGAGGCGCCCGCGATGATCACCTTCTCCCACGGCATGCTCTTGCCGTCGGCGGTGAGGAACTGGGCCCAGTCTGCGTCCGGCTGCTCGCGGTCGAGCCACCTCAAGAAAACGCGTGTCCGCTCCATCATTCCATCCGGCTCGGGGATGGCCACCTTGTCGCTCACGTCGCGGCCGGTCGCCGCCTCGAGCCGGACCAGGCCGCGGGCCATGCGGTCGGTGGGCTTCACGATCGCGAACCATTTGTTGGCGTAGTGGGGCTGGACGACGTGCAGGCCGTAGGAAGCCAGCCGCTCGAACAGCGGTCCGTTGTGGGCCATCAGCCAGACGACGAGTTTCCCCTGCGGAGACACCCGCGTGTCCACGGCGGCGTGCTCGAGATCCTCGGGCTTGCCATCCTTGTCGAACACGAAGTCGATTTCGGGGTGCGGGCGAGCCCGGTCGTCGAGTTCGCTCGCCCGGGCCTTGGCGACGTGCAGCTTGGGGGCGGGGTCGGAGTCAGGCGACGGG
>CAXNGP010000167.1:0-5278 GCA_964201845.1 Pirellulales bacterium | reverse complement strand
GTGGAGCATCTGCCCCACGAGCAAGTCGTTCAAGAAGGACTGGGGCACGGCCGAGGAGCATCTGGCCCTCGGCATCCGGATGGCGAAGGCGCTCGGCTCGCCCGCCTTCCGCGTGGTGCTCGGCAACCAGGAGGATCGCAGGAGCGAGGGGGGCATCGCCGCCCGGATCGCCGACACGGTGGCGGTGCTGAAGAAGTGCCGGCCGCTGGCCGAGGACGCCGGCGTGCGGATCGCCGTCGAGAACCATGCCGGCGACATGACGTCGCGGGAACTCGCCGGCCTCGTGGCCGACGCGGGGGGCGGCGTGGTGGGCGTGAACTTCGACTCGGGCAACGCCTGCTGGACGCTCGAGGATCCGGTCCGGGCGCTCGAGAACCTCGCCCCGCACGTGGCCACCACGAGCCTCCGCGACACCATGATCTGGAACACGCCCGAGGCTGGCGAGACTCCCGCGGAGGGGGACAGGCCCGGCGGCGTCACCTGCCAGTGGACGGCGATGGGGGAGGGCTGCACCGATCTCGTCGGCTTCTTCGACCTGTTCGAGAAGGCCTGCCCGGGCGTGACCGTCCACATCGAGACGATCTCGGGCTTTGCCCGGTCGTTTCCGCTCCACGACCGCGAGTTCTGGAAGCTCTTTCCCGAGGGCCGGGCCGAGGACTTGGCGGCGTTTCTGGCGCTGGCGAAGCGGGGCCGGCCGATCGAGCCCTTCAAGCCGCCGGCCGGCGAGGACCGGGCCGTGGCCGAGCGGGAGTATCAGCTCGGGGAACTCACCCGCAGCATCACCTTCTGCCGCGACGTCCTCGGCTTGGGCGTGCGCGGCTGAGTCCTGCCGGTCACTCGAGTTGCCCGTCGACGGCCAGCTGATGGAAGTAGTGGGGCACCTTCGCCTGATTGGCCAGGAGCCAGTCGATCGTGGGCTCGTGCCGCATCGCCTTGCCGATCGCCTTGGCCGTGGCCTCGCGGTTGGTCCGGAACAGCACCTCCGGGTCGTAGGCCGCATCCACGATCGACGGGTCGAGCCAGACCGAGACGATGATCCCCAGGTCGTTGGCCTTCTTCTTGGGGATGTCGCCGGCCCGCACCGCGTCGAGCACGCCGTGGGCGATCGCCGCCTGGACCGTTCCCATCAGGATGTTCGTGTACTTCGAGTTGTTGACGGTGACCTTGCTCACCATCAGCGTGGCGGGCCGCACCTGGACGTCGGAGTTGAGGATCGCGAACACGCGGGAGTGGCCTTTGGTCTGGTCGCCGAGCAGGTTGGCGATCGCATAGCCCACCGGGCCGTCAAGCTCGCCGATCACCACCTCCGGCTCGGCCGCGCTCCAGGCCTCGTCGGCCTCCACGAGCGCCTCACCCGTCCGCAGGCCGATCCGGCCGCCGGCGACCTTTGCCTTGCCCTTCGCTTCCCGCTTCTTTTTCGCCATGGTCACCACTGCTCCTGGAGTGTCGCCGCCTTTGCCCGCGGCCCGGCTGGCGATCAGCATAGCGGCAAAAAAGACTACGCTGTGGCGGCCGCGGCGGCCGCCGCCGCGGGCAGCGTGGAGGACGACCGATGAACGGCTCGACGGCCTGGGTGTTTCTCGTGCTCGCGATCGTGGCCGAAGTGATCGGCACGAGTTTCTTGCGGGCCTCGGCCGGGTTCACGAAGCCGCTGCCGAGCGTGATGGTGGTGCTGGGCTACGGTGCCGCCTTCTATTTTCTGTCCCTGACGCTGACCACGATTCCCGTCGGCATCGCCTACGCCGTCTGGTCGGGCGTGGGCGTGACCCTGATCGCGGCGATCGGCTGGCTGTTTCTCGGGCAGAAGCTCGACGCCGCGGCGATCGCCGGCATGGGCCTGATCGTGGCGGGCGTCGTGGTGCTCAACCTGTTCTCGAAGGCCGCCGCCCACTGACGTTCCGGGCTAGGACACCAGCACCCCGTTGACCTTCGTGTTCGACGGGAGTTGGCCGGCGATGCCGTCGGCCTGGAAGCCGAACGAGATCTCGGCTCCCGCCGCGATCGTGCCGTTCCAGTCGGTGTTCTTGATCACGTAGCGGGTGCCGACGTGGCTGACGATCACGGCGTTCCAGACGTTGACGATGTTCGCCGGCATGTCGAATTCCATCGTCCAGCCGGTGATCGCCGTGGTGCCGGTGTTTTTGATCTTCAGGTCGCCGTTGAAGCCCGTGCCCCAGCCGTTTGTCTGCGTGTACGTCACGGCGATGCCGCCGGTGGGCGTCGGGGTGGGCGTCGGGGTCGGGGTGGGCGTCGGGGTCGGCGTGGGCGTCGGGGTCGGCGTGGGCGTCGGATTGGGCGTGGGCGTCGGGGTCGGCGTGGGTGTCAGGGAGCCGGTCGGCACCTGGCCAAACACCAGCTTGCCCATGTCGTAGACCGGCATCGAGGCCGTCTTCGCCGGGGCGTTCCGATCGGTCGCGATGCCCTGGTACGACCAGTCGTTCAGCGCGCTCCACGCGGAGGCCGGCAGCCCGCTCCGCAGGCCCACGCGGAACTGTGCCTCCCGCCAGTAGGAACTGCCCGTGCCCGGGCCGATCGGGGTGCCGGTGAAGTCGACCGTGATCACATAGATGCCCTTGGCCGCATCCCACGCCTGCAGGCCGCTGACTTTGCCGCCCTGCGTGTAGTTGCTCGTCACCTGCACATCGGCTTCCGTGTAGCCGGCGGCCTTCACCTCCGAGATGTCGACGAAGTAGCGGAACGAGAGATTCGACGACATCCGGGCCGGCCACGCCGACTGGTTGTTGAGGATCGCCCTGATCTCGGTGAAGCCGCTGCCCGCCGTATTCACCGCCGCCTGCACGAAGAACTCGTTGGTCGGAGTCTCCGCCGGCGGCATCGTGGCCACCGCGTTGCCGCCAAACTCCGTGAACAGCCTCGCCACGGCACCCTGGAAGCCCGCGTTGTAGTCGAGGGCCACCTCGTTGCAGATGTAATTGCTCCGCAGATCGACGTAGTCACTGTCGCTGGCGGTCTGCGGCCCACCCACGAGGGCCCCGTAGAGGACGTGGCGATTGTTGAAGGGCGCGTTCACGTTGCCGTCATACACGCCGCTGGCGCCGCGATGGTGCGGGTTCAGCGGCGGATTGTTACCGAAGCCGACCACGTAGCTCCGCCCCTGCGGATTGTCACCGAGCATGTAGTTGATCTGGCGGACCGCGAAGTCGTGGTAGCGGCCGCCCTTGTCTCCCACAGTGTCGCTGTAGACGAGCGCCAGGAACGACGTGTTGGCCGAATACCGCAGCGAGCCCCACGTGTCGAGGAACGCCAGGCCGCCGGCGGTGTACTTGACGCGGCCGCTCGAGTTGCCGACCGTCCAGTAATCGAGCCACCGCTCGGCGTCGGCCTTGTAGACCGCCTTGCCCGTCACCTGGGCCAGCAGCACGGCACTGCCGTAGGTCTTGTCGTCCCAGGCGTGGGTCCACTGCAGCTGCTGGCCCGCGAGACTGGAGGCGTAGATCGACTCCGCCTTGGCCAGATACGCCTGGTCGCCCGTGGCCTTGTAGAGCCAGGTCGCGCCCCAGGCCAGTTCGTCGTTGTAGCCGCTGAACGAGTTGTAGTAGGCCGCGGCGTCGGGAATGCTGGTGGAGTACTTGCCCCGATAGGTGTCCGCGAACGTGAAGAGTTCGCGGGCGTGCTTCAGGAGCAGGTCGGCGTAGGCCGCATCGGTCGGCCGGAACACGATCGATGCCGCGGCCAGGGCCGCCGCCGCCTCGCCTGCCGCATCGGAGCCGGGGTTCAACGCGTCGAGCCTGTAGGCAGGCCGGCCCATCGTCATGACTTCGGGCGCGCCCCAGAACGCATGGTCGTCGCCGCCGTTGCCGACCTGTGCGTAGAACACGTTCGCCGACGGATGCGCCTTGATCAGCCAGTCGGTGCCCCACTTCAGGGAGTCGAGCATCTGCGGCAGCAGACCGCTTCTCACGTAAGCGTCGCGGTATTGCACGACGCCGAGGCCGAGCAGCGTCATCGACGACGCCATCGGCAGGGCGAACTTCACATGGTCACCGGCGTCGTAATAGCCGCCGCTGAGATCCACCCCCACATCCGCGCCATCGGTCAGCGCCGAGTCGCCCCGCCAGTTGAGCGGGAAGTTGGCGGGGAGCTTTCCGGACCGCTGGGCATCGTAAAACAGCAGCGACTTCTGCAGCACGTCGGCGTAGTCATAGGTGCCGGCCGTCGGGGCGTCGTCGTTGACGATCGTGCCGGTGCCGGTGCCGGCGAGGATCGTCGCAGCCAACGCCGTGCCGAGCTTCAGGATCAGCGTCTCGTCCGACTCCACCGTCGTGTCGCCGCTGACGGCGACGGTGAGCGTCTTCGTGAGTTCACCGGGGGCGAACGTCAGCGTCCCGCTGGCAGCGGTGTAGTCGCTGCCCGCGGTCGCGGTGCCGTCGGCCGTCGAGTACTGCACCGTGACCGTCTGCGCCGAGGCCGCGGACAGCGTGACCCTGTACTGCAGTGACGTCGCGCCGGTGTTGCCCTCGTTGACCCGGCCGCTCGAGATGCTCAGCGTCGGGAGTGTGGGCGTCGGGGTCGGCGTGGGCGTCGGGGTCGGGGTCGGGGTCGGCGGGGGCGTGGGCGTCGGAGTGGGCGTGGGGGTGGGCGTGTCGTCGTCAAGAATCGTGCCGGTGGCGGCCGCCTTCGTGAGCGTGGCATTCGTCGGGTTGCTCAATCTCAGCGCCAGCGTCTCGTTCGGCTCGGCCGCGGAGTCGCGGCTGATGAGCACCGTCACGGTCTTCTGGGTCTCGCCCGGGGCGAACGTGAGCGTGCCGGAGACGGCCGTGTAGTCGCTGCCGACGACCGCCGTGCCGTCCGCCGTGGCGTATTGCACGGTGACCGGCTGCGTGCTCGCCGCCGACAGCGACACGGCGAACGTGATCGGCGTCGTGGTGATCGCAGGGCCCGTGCCCGATACCGCCGGAAACTGGAACTGCACGGCCTTGAGCGGATCCACCTTGGCCGTGTTCACGGTCTTCCAATCGGACGCCAGGATGCCACCGGTGTCACCCGAGTTGGGATTCCACGCCCAGTAGGTCCAGCTGACGCCCTGCTGGCCCGCGGCCAGGTCTTTGGTCCCGTTGCCATCGAGGTCGCCCTTCAGATAGTCCACCATCTTGGCGTACCAGGCCTGGTCGCTGGCCGTGGCCAGGTTGCTGCCAAACTCACCCAGCAGGACGGGCGCGGTGCCGGTGCGGAAGAGATATCCCCAGTTCTTGTCCCACACGGCCGGCAGGTTGTTGGGGTACGTCGGGTCACTGAAGTAGGTCTGGGCGAAGACGCT
>CAXNGP010000166.1:0-5306 GCA_964201845.1 Pirellulales bacterium | reverse complement strand
GGCCCGAGCGGATAGGGATAGCCGCCACCGTAGACGGTGATGCCCGGGCGGCCGTTTTCCTGGGCCGTGATCGGCACGCCCACCGCGACGTTGCTGAAGTAGGTGTTGCGGCGGCCGTGGCCGGCGACGAGGCCATTATTGTAGAGCGTCAGATTGCCGACCCGCTGCCCCACCAGGCCGTTGTTGAAATACTCGGTTCGCCCCACCCGCTGGGCCACGAGACCGTTGGCGTAGAAGGTGTTGCGACCCACCGAGACGCTATTGCCTCCCCAGTTACCGGTTCCGAAACCCTGCTCGGCGGCTCCCGGCGCCGGCAGGCCGGCGGCGATCAGGACGGCCAGGGTCATCACGGCGCGACGAGGCATCGGCAAACCCACCTGGAGACTGGCGGACGGGGCATTCACCCAACCATACCCCGCCGCCGGGCGCCATGCCGGTAAACTCGGGATGCCCGTTTGGCCCGCCCCATTTGGAGTTCCCGCGCGCCGATGCGTTTTCTCGACGCCCACTTCCTGCTCGCCAGCGACCCGGCCCGCGACCTCTACCACCGGGTGGCGGCGGCGCAGCCGATCGTCGACTACCACTGCCATCTCTCGCCGCAGGACATCGCCGAAGACCGCCGGTTCGAGAACCTTCACGCCGCCTGGCTCGAGGGCGACCATTACAAGTGGCGGGCCATGCGGGCCGATGGCGTCGCCGAAGAACTGATCACGGGGGCCGCTCCGCCGCTCGAAAAGTTTCGGGCCTGGGCTCGGACGGTGCCCCACACGCTCCGCAATCCGCTCTTCCACTGGACCCACCTCGAACTCGCGCGACACTTCGGGATCGAGACGCTCCTCGAGGAGTCGTCCGCCGATGCCATCTGGCACGAGGCCAACCGGCAGCTCGCCACCGCCGACCTCTCGGCCCGCGGGATTCTCCAGCGGTTCAAGGTCGAACTCGTCGGGACCACCGACGACCCCGCCGACCCGCTCGACTGGCACGCGAAGATCGCCGCCACGAACTGCCCAACCAGGGTCGTGCCCACCTTCCGGCCCGACGCGGCGCTCAAGGTGATGCAGCCCGACCGCGTGCAGGCCTGGGCCCGCCGGCTTGCCGACATCGCCGGCACCGCCGCCGACACCTTCCCCGGCTTGCTCGCCGCGCTGAACAAACGGCACGCCGACTTTGCCCGGGCCGGCTGCCGGGCCACCGACCACGGCCTCGAATCCCTCGCCGACACCGAATGCACCGACGCCGAGGCGGCAACGATCTGGCAGCGGGCCATGGCGGGCACGGCCGCCACGCGCGCGGAGGCCGACCGCTTCGCCGTGCGGATCATGCTCCACATCGCTCGGCTCAACCACGTAGCCGGCTGGGTGACGCAGCTGCACCTCGGGCCCTTTCGCGACCCCAACCCGCTCTTGGCGAGAAGGCTCGGCGTTGACGCCGGCTGCGACACGATCGGCGACGCCCGGCAAGGGCCCGGTCTCGTGCGGTTTTTGGGCACGCTCGCCCAGGAAGAGTCTCTTGGCCGCACGATCCTCTACAACATCAATCCCGCCGACAACGCCCTCTTCGCCGCGCTGCCGGGATCGTTCCAGGACGGGGCCACGCCCGGCAAGATCCAGTGGGGCAGCGGCTGGTGGTTCCTCGACCAAGAGCGGGGCATGCGGGAGCAGATGAACATGCTCTCCGACATGGGGCTGTTGGCCCGGTTCGTGGGCATGGTGACCGACTCGCGATCATTCCTCTCCTACCCGCGGCACGAGTACTTCCGCCGGATCCTCTGCGACCTCGTGGGGGGCGACGTGGCCACGGGCCGATTGCCCGACCGCCGCGACTGGCTCGACCCGCTCGTCGTGGCCGTCTGCTCCGGCAACGCCCGCGCGGCCCTCGGGCTCGGGGCGGCGAGCGTCTGACGAGCATCCCATGACCGCCCTTCGCCCCGGCCGCTCGCTCTTCCGCCTGCTCGTGCTGCCGCTGGTGGGGCTCGTGCTGGCGGCGGTGGTAGCCAACGTGGCCTTCGCCGCCTTCCTGGCCGCCCGGCGGGCGCTCGAGTCGGCGCAGGCCCAGCAGGAGCGGGTCGCGACGGCGCTCGAATCCTCGCGCGTGGCCCTCTCCCCGCAGGTGCTCGAAACGCTCGGTCAGCTCACCGACTGCGAGTTTCTGGTGTGGAACGCCGCGACGGCCGGCGCCGGCCTGACGACGCTCCCGGCCGACGTGCTCTCCCGCCACGAGCCCGCGACGATCGCCGCGGCCGCCGGGGGCAACATCGTGCTCGACGGCCGCCGCTACCACGTCGGCACCGCGCAGTCCCGCGGCGTGCGGCCCGAGACGGTGCTCGTGCTCACTCCCGTCTCGAGCCTCGTGCGGGCGACGTTCGAGGCGATCTGGCCGGTACTGGCGGTGGCGACGGCGACCCTGGCGGTGCTCGTGCCGCTGGGCCTCGTCGCCACGGCGCGGCTGGCCCGCCGGATCGTGGCCGTCGAGCGGCACGTGGCCACGATCGCGGCCGGCCGGTTCGGGGAGAAGCTCGCCGACGCGGCCGCCGTCGGGCAAGCGGCCCACGACGACATCGGACGGCTCGTGGCCGGCGTCAACCACCTGAGCGGCGCGCTGGCGGAGCTGCGGACCAACCTCGTGGCCGGCGAGCGGCAGCGGCTCCTGGGCCAGCTCGCCGCCGGCTTCGCCCACGAACTGCGAAACGCCGTCACCGGCGCGCGGCTGGCGATCGACCTCCACCGGCGCCGCTGCCCCGCCGCGGCCGACGGTCCCGACGAGAGCCTCGCGGTGGCGACGCGGCAGCTCGACATCCTCGAGGAGGAGGTTCGCGGCCTGTTGGCGCTCGGCCGCCCGGGGGAGACGGCCACCGGTCCGGTCGACGTGGCGGCGCTCGTGGCCGAGGTGAAGGAGCTAACGGGCCCCCGCTCGGAGCACGCCGGCGTGAGGCTCGACGCCGAGCTGCCGGCCAGCCTGCCTCCGCTCACCGGCCGCCGCGAGGCGCTCCGGGCGGCGCTGGTCAACCTCGCCTTGAACGCGATCGACGCGGTCGGCCGCGACGGCCGCGTGCGGATCCAGACCACGCTCTCCGACGGCTGCCTCGAACTCGCGGTCGAGGACGACGGGCCGGGTCCGCCGGCGGAGCTGGCCGAGTCGCTCACCGAGCCGTTCGTGACCGGCAAGCAGGAGGGCATCGGCCTGGGGTTGGCCGTGGCCAAGGCGGTGGCCGAGGAGCACGGCGGTAAACTGTCGTGGAGCCGCGAGCCCGGTCGGACGCGGTTCGTGATCGCCCTGCCGCTTCCGGCCGGCCACCCCCACCGCCAGGACCGCGACCCGTGAGCCGGATCCTGATCGTCGACGACGAGCCGGCCATCGGCTGGAGCCTCAAGGAGCTCCTCTCGGACGACGGGCACGAGGTGGCCGTCGCGGCCGACATTCCGCGGGCGGTCGAGGCCGCCGGCAAGGTGGCCCCAGACGCGATCCTGCTCGATGTGCGACTCGGCGACCAGGACGGCATCCGGGCACTCCCGGAGATTCGTGCGGCCGCCGGGCCCGTGCCGGTGGTCGTGATGACGGCCTTCGGCGACCTCGATACGGCCGTGCGGGCCGTGCATGCCGGGGCGTTCGACTACCTCGTCAAACCATTCGACCTGGAACGCGTGACGGACGTCGTGGCCCGCGCGCTCGCCGATCGTGAACTGCAGGCCAGCGCACCGGTGGAGCCGCCGGCGGCGGCCGAGCTCGTCGGCTCGTCGCCGCCGATGCAGGAGGTGTTCAAGCAGGTGGCCCTCGTGGCGGCGAGCGACCTGCCGGTGCTCGTCACGGGCCCCACCGGCACCGGCAAGGAGGTCGTCGCCCGGGCGATCCACACCCACTCAGCCCGCCGCGATAAGCCGCTCGTGACCACGAACCTCGCGGCCCTCGCGCCGGCTGTGATCGAGAGTGAACTCTTCGGCCATGCGGCCGGATCCTTCACCGGCGCCGCAGCCGCCCGCCCCGGCCTGTTCGAGCTCGCCGACGGCGGCACCATCTTTCTCGACGAGATCGGAGAGTCGCCGCCCGACGTGCAGGTGAAGCTCCTGCGGGTGCTCGAGACGGGCGAGGTCGCCCGCGTCGGCGAGGCGGCCGCCCGGCCGGTGAGCGTTCGCGTGATCGCCGCCACCAACCGCGACCTGGGCCTGATGCTGGCAGGCGGTTCGTTCCGGGCGGATCTGTTTCACCGGCTCAACGTCTTTCCGATCACCATGCCTCCCCTGGTCGATCGGCCCGACGACATCGAGCCCTTGGCCCGCCACTTTCTCGCCCGCCATGCCGCGGGTCGGCCGCTGCCGGCGGTGTCTCCCGAGTTCGTCGCCGCGCTCCGCGGCCGCAGTTGGCCGGGCAATGTCCGCGAGCTCAAGCACGCGATCGAGTATGCGGCCGTGGTGGCCCGCGGGGGCACGCTGCGGGCAGAGCATCTGCCCAAGCAAGAGCCACTGACACCCGGCCCGGGCCGGGGCGATCTGGCCGCGGCGGCCGCGCGGGTCGGCAGCGCCGTCAAAGAGTGGTCGGCGGCGGCCCGCCGCGAACTCGCCGGCCTGCCCGAACCGGATCTCCACCACCGCGCCGTGCAACTCGTCGAGGGCACGCTCCTGCGGGAGGCGCTCGCTCATACCGGCGGCAACCGCACGGCCGCCGCCAAGCTGCTCGGCCTCGACCGCGCCACGCTCCGGACGAAGCTCCGGGCACTCGGGATCGACGACTGATTGTAAGCCCGGCGGGGCATCCATGCCCCCGGCGGGCTTGGCGGCCCTCGGGCCTTCGGCCCCGGCCGCCGGCCGCACCTCCGGGCGGCCGTGTTCGTGCGGGTTTGTGCCGCGCGGCATCCGTTCAGACGAATCCAAGCTCAAAGCGATGCGGGGCCACCTCAACCGATGCACCGCGAGGGGTTGCCCGTGCCAATCGAGCGGCGTTGGAAACCGAGCGCAGCAAGGATTGCGGAGCGAGGTTTCCTCCGAGCGAGCGGAGGCCTGGAGGGCCGGAGTGAGCGTCCAGCGAGATGGCATGGGCAACCCCGAGCCCCCGCGCGGCAGGGTGGCGAAAACTTCACCGGCGGTCGCGGGAAGATTCGCCGGCGGGCCGGGTCGGCTCAGGCTTTATGCTCGAGAGAGCCCCGAGGATGCCTGGTCATGCGCCGCTTTGCCCGTTCTTCGCCGGCTGGCGGTTTCAGCTATGTAGGGGTTCGTCAAGCGTTGCGTCACTTCTGCATTGCGTACCTCCTCGGGAGCCGGCGGTCGCGTGGAGCGCAGGCCCTGCCACAGCCGGAGCGGAACGCGTCCGCCGGC
>CAXNGP010000165.1:0-5317 GCA_964201845.1 Pirellulales bacterium | reverse complement strand
GCGCCGTCCAGCACGATCTTCATCATGGCCGTGTCATAGCCGGTGGTGACGGCCAGCTTCACGCCCTTGGCCCGCAGGGCCGCCGCGGCCTCGGCCGTGCCGGGCACCAGGTCGCCGTAGTCGGGCAGCACCTCGAGTTGCAGGGGGATGAACTCGGCGTACAGGCGGTCGAGATCGGACTCGTTGAACCCGGCTCCGTGCGTAGCTCGCCAGGCGGCGGCCACGCTCGGCAGCGCGGCCAAGGCCGCGATGTGGTCGCGCTTCGCCGTACCCATCGGCCCGCGGGCTTCGGCCTCGGAGACCGTGACTCCGTGGCGGGCGAAGAGCGACACGAACACCCCGGCGGGCGCACTCGACCCAAAGTCAACCGTGGTACCGGCCAGATCGGCCACGACGAGACGAATCGGCAGGGCATTCATGGGTGTGGGCATGGGTGACTCGCAGTCAAGCCCGGGCCAAAGGCTCGCGTGGCCGGGGCGCGGCGGGCAAGATACCCCCGCCCCGGCTCTGCCGCCAACGCGGCTCACGCCATCGACTCAGGAAGCCGCGGGCCGGCGCCGCTTGCGGGGCTTCGCCATCAGAGGCCGCGGTAACCATGACGCCGACGGCGGCTTCAAGCGGGACGAGACGCTCGCCCTCTGGAACAGCCCGGCCCGCTCCTTCAGCCGCGACGAGCACGGGCGTCCTCGGAGGCTGAGCGGGCGACTCGAGCAGCTCAGTTGCGGGCCACGCGGGCCAAAAGCGGCAGGAAGTGGGAGAGCGGCGGCGTGACGGCTCCGGTCACCTTCGCGGCTTCGTCATACCGCCGCAGCCGCAGGGCCGCCTGCCAATGCGGGTTGCCGCGAAACGCCTCCTGCTCGGCCGGGCTCATCGGCCCCCCTTGGAGCATGAGGCTCGTGATGCTCGGACCGCTGAGCCTGCCCATGTAGTCGGGCTCGACCGCGGTCAGATACCGCTTGGCCGCGACGTGTAGCCGCACGGGCTCGCAGACCTCGGGCCCAAAATGGGCCGCAAGGAACCGGGCGGCCGAGTTTTCATGGTGGTCGTCGACGCCCGTCTCGGGGGCGTCGGCGGGCAGGTCGTGCAGCAGGTGGCCCATGTCGTGCAGCAGCGCCGCCGCCACGAGCGGCTCGTCGGCCCCATCGGCGACCGCGGCCGCCGCGGCCTGCAGCGCGTGCTCGCGCTGCGACACCGCCTCCCCGCCGTACTCCGAGTCGCCCCGCGCCGCGAACAGCCGTTCGATCTCGTCGATGATGGTCATGGACTCACGCGTGGCCTGGTGCGTGCTGCCGGCTCGAGCGTGATCACGTGCTCATGGAGCCGCGTACCGTCCATTCGGATCCAGGTGGACGTGAGCGTGGGCGCCTCGCCGGTCGTGTCGGCCACCATCCGCAGAAAGACGTTGGGCTCGACCGCCGACCAGAGGAGCCGCTTGTCCTTCGTGGGCACGAGCTTCGGGATCACGGAGTCGTGCAGCGGTGACACGACGTATTCGAAGACCGGCGCGCCGAGCCGCTCCGCTGCGAGGTGCTCGAGCAGGAGCGAGACGTGCACGTCGCCGCCGAGCAGCACGACGCCGCCGATCTTCTCCTGGGCAAGGAAGTCGAACAGGGCCTCCCGTTCGTGGGCGTAGGTCTCCCAGTCGTCCTTCTCCCGGTTGGGCTTGTCGTGCCAGACCATGCCGGTAGCCAGGATCTTGAACGGGGCGGTCGACTCGGTGAGCGACCGCTTGAGCCACTCCCACTGCCGCGGCCCGAGCAGGGTTTTTTTCCCGGGATCCACCGGTGACGGCCCCGTCTGGGAGAAGGAGCGGGCGTCGATCAGGAACACCTCGACCGGCCCCCGCCGGAACCGGGTGTAGATGCCCTCCCCGCGCTCGCCGCAGCTGCTCAGGGCGCGGTACTCGGTGAACACCCGGCGGATCGTCTCGCGGTCGACCTCCGTGCCGTCGGTGTCGTTGCCGCCGAAGTCGTGGTCGTCCCAGGTGCCCAGGGTGGGGCGGGTGCGGACGAGCTCGGCCAGACCGGCTTGGGCGAGAAACTCCCGGTGGCGGCGGCGGTTCTCCGCAAGGTCGGAGGAGTTGATGTAGGGCGTGTCGCCGCAGAGGAAAATCGCCTCGACGCCCTCGGCCGCCATCCGTTCCCAGATGGCCGGAAACTTCTCCGACGCGCAGGATCCGAAGCCCAGGCAGGCCCGCCCCGGCAGTGCGGCGGGTGGAGCGGTGACCAAGGGCCAGGGACCCGCCGGGGCTTCGGCGCCGCCGCCGGAACCCCACGTGAACGAGTAGGCGTAGCCGGTCGCGGGCTCGAGGCCGGTGACGGCCCAGGTGAGACAGAAGTCGTGCTCGGCGGCGGCGGTCCGCACCTCCTCGAACACCGTCTTCCCCGCCGGGTCGCGGACGATGAGCGTCACCGTGGCCTCGCCCGGCGGCCGCAGCCAGACCTGGGCGGTCCGCTCGTCGACGGTCCCGAGCATCGGGCCGGTCACGCCGGGCTCGGCCGCGACGAGCGCGGCGCCGAGCGAAGCGATCAGGAGTGTTGCGAGTCTTGTCATCAGCGCTGGGTTCTCCGTCACGGCGGCGCTCGACCACGGATCCGCGGGGCATTCTACGGCCCCGTGCCGTCGACCGCCTGACCATCCTTGCGATTGCCGGGCCGGGAATGGATCTGTGGATCGATGTCGTAGGGCACCGGGCGGACCGAGCCGTCGCAGAAGACCATCTGCAGGCTCCCCGCGTGGCAGGAGCCGAAGGTGTAGTCGCGGTTGAGCCCCCGCTGGTCCTGCATCGGCCGCAACCGTGAGGAGATACAACGCCCCGGACCGCTGGGCTTGCAGCTGGACGTGCGCCGCGTTGTAGCCGCTGTTGCCCGGATGGCCGGCCCAGGGATTGGTGGTGGTCTCGGGAATCGGGGCCCTGGTGTCGGTGCCCCGTTGCGGGCCGTCGTAGTAGACGACCTGACTGGTGCTCGTCGGGCCGCCTCACGGACCGACTGGACGGCGGGCAGCAACAGCGCCACCAGCAGCGCGATGATCGCGATCACGACGAGCAGTTCGACGAGCGTCATGCCCGAAGCGGTGGCGTTCGGTCAATTCTCGTTTCAGCGAAGTCGACGGGCATCCCTGCCCCTCACGATTTCCTCACGCTCCATCCGGTAGGATCTCGGCTGCGGCGGTTTCGCCGGCGTGATCGAGACCCCGACTCTTCCCGGCACCGATGGGCAGCGAACCTGTTGCAGACGGTGCGGGCAGGCGGCGCCCGGCCGCGGCTCCCCGGGCGGCGGTCGTGCCGTCGGGCACGCTCCTCACCTGGCAGGTGCGGATCTTCGCGGTCACCTGGCTGGCCTACGCCGGCTACTATCTCACCCGCAAAGGGCTCTCGATCGCCAAGGTCGAGCTCCAGAAGCCCGACGTGATGGGGCTCTCGACCGAGACCCTCTCGGCGGTCGACGGCGGCTACCTCGCCGCCTACGCCGCCGGCCAGTTTCTCTGGGGGGTGCTCGGCGATCGCCTGGGCACGCGGGCCGTCGTGCTCGTGGGCATGGCCGGCAGTGTCGCCGTGGCCGTGGCCATGGGCCTCTCGAACTCGGCCCTGGCCCTCGGGGTGTTGTTCGCCCTGCAGGGCATCTGCCAGTCGAGCGGCTGGGCTCCCCTGACGAAGAACATCGGCGAGTTCTTCTCCCGTAGCGTCCGCGGCCGCGTGATGGGCGTGTGGTGCTCCAACTTCGCGCTCGGCGGCACGATCGCGGCGGTGGTCGCCGGCCTGGCGACGTCCTGGGGCGGCGTGACCGTGCCGGTTCCGGAATGGCTCGGCGGCCCGCGGGCGTTGCCCGAGGCCTGGAGGATGGCGTTCTTCGTGCCGGCGGCCGCGCTCGCGGGGATCTGGCTGACGTTCTTCTTCCTCCAGGCGAACCGGCCGGAGGACGTGGGGCTGCCGCCGCCCGAGCGCGACCGCGGCGAGCTGGAAGCGGTGATCGTGGCGGGGGAGACCACGGCCGACGAGCCGGAGGGCTCCTGGCACACGGTGCTCGAGGTGGTGACCTCGCCGGTCGTGCTGCTCCTGGCCTTCGTCTACCTGTTCGTGAAGCCGCTCCGCTACCTCTTGATGTTCTGGGCGCCGGTGTACCTCAACGAGCGGCTCGGCACCGGCACCGCCGAGAGCGGGATTCTCGGCAGCCTGTTCGATCTGGCCGGGCCGCTGGGCATCTTCGCAGGCGGCTGGGTGAGCGACCGGCTGTGCGGCTCCCGCCGGTTTCCCGTGATCGCCAGCACGCTGCTCCTCGGGGCGCTGGCGCTGGCGATGCTGCCGCTGGTGCCGGCCACGCGGTGGAGCCTGGGGGCAATGCTGTTCCTGATCGGCGGGCTCGTCTACATCCCCGACTCGCTCGTCAGCGGCGCCGCGGCCATCGACTTCGGCACGCGGCGGGGGGCCGGCACCGCGGCCGGCGTCATCAACGGCGTGGGCTCGCTGGGCGCGATCGCCGGTGGCACGCTGCCGGGCTTCGTCAAGCAGCTGACCGGCAGCGAGACCACTCCCTGGAACGGCATCTTCCTGACGCTCGCCGGCGGACTGGTCCTGGCCGCGGTCTGCGTCCTCCCGCAATGGAACCGGCTGCCGCCGACCGCCCGGGTCACTCCCCGAGCTGGAACAGCCGCTTGAGCGCGTCGACGAGGCCGTGGGGCGGCCCCTGCCGGCTCTCCGTCCGCAGCGAGACCAGCGGCGGATGCAGCAGCTTCGCGGCGTAGCGCTCGAAGGCCTGACGAATCTCGGACCGCTCGGTCTCCCCCAGCTCCGGGAGCCGGCGAAACAGCCGCTCGAGTTCCGCTTCGCCCGTCTCGCTCCAGCCGGCCTTGAGTTGTTCGATCACCGGCGTGGTGGTGCGATGGTGGACGTCGGCCATGAACCGCAGCGACTCCTCCTCCACGATGGCCAGCGCCGCCGGCAACTCCCGTTGGCGGCTCTTACGATTGGCGTCGCAGGCCGCGGCCAGGTCGTCGACCGAATACAGCCAGACGCCCGGCAGGCTGCCGATCCGCGGATCGAAGTCGCGGGGCACCGCCAGGTCGAGCACCACCAGCGGCCTGCCCTGCCGCCCGGCGGCGATCGGCTCGAAGCCGGCCAGCTTCACGACGTGCGCGTCGGCGCCGGTCGTGCTGACGATCAGATCGGCCGCCGCGAGTTCGGCGGCGAGCGCGGCGAAGTCGCCGGGGCGGGCCCCGAGCCGCGCGGCGAGTTCGACGGCCCGGCTGGCGGTGCGATTGACGACGGTCACGTCGCGCGCTCCCGCCTCGCGGAGATAGCGGAGCGTCTCGGCGGCCA
>CAXNGP010000164.1:0-5322 GCA_964201845.1 Pirellulales bacterium | reverse complement strand
GAGCGAGCGGAGGCCAGGATGGCCGCAGCGAACATCCGGCGAGATGGCATGGGCAACCCCGGCCTACTCGACCTCGACCCCGACACCCTCCTGACGACTTGAGCGAGGCCGATGGGACGCGTGAAAACCGGTGGCGGCTGGCGGGCCGTCCTCTACACCTTCAAGAAAGCCCGCGAGGCGGGCGGCCTGTGGGCCCTCTGGAAGGCGATGCGTTCGAAGAACGCCTGCAAGACCTGCGCCCTGGGCATGGGCGGGCAGGCCGGCGGAATGGTCAACGAGGCCGGGCATTTCCCCGAGGTCTGCAAGAAGTCGTTTCAGGCGATGGTCGCCGACATGCAGGGCGCAGTGAAGCCCTCCTTTTTCGAGACCTACTCGATCCCGCAGTTGCGTCGCTTTTCGCCCCGGGAGATGGAGCACTCGGGCCGGCTCGTGCAGCCCGTGATTCTCGAGAAGGGCGCGCAGCACTACCGGCCGCTCTCCTGGGCCGAGGCCATGGAGCGGATTGCGGCCAAGCTCCGGGCCACGGCTCCGGAGGAGAGTTTCTTCTACTTCAGCGGCCGCTCGAGCAACGAGGCGGGCTTCCTGCTCCAGCTCTTCGCCCGGCTCTACGGCACGAATCACGTCAACAACTGCTCCTTCTACTGCCATCAGGCCAGCGGCGTGGGCCTGGCGACCGTGATCGGCACCGGTGCCGGCACGATCCAACTCGACGACATGGAGAAGAGCGACTTCACCATGCTCATCGGGGGCAACCCGGCAAGCAACCATCCGCGGATGATGCGCACCCTGATGACCGTCCGTCGCAAGGGCGGCAAGGTGGTGGTGGTCAACCCGATCGTGGAGACGGGGCTTGTCAACTTCTCGGTGCCCAGCGATCCCTGGGCGCTGTTCTTCGGCGCCGAGATCGCGAGCAGCTACGTGCAGCCCTACGTGGGCGGCGATCTGGCGCTCGTCTACGGCCTGATGAAGCGGCTCGTGGAGATGCAGGCCGAGCGGTCGGTGAACGCCGCCGGTGAGCCGATCGTCGACGAGTCTTTCCTGCGGGAGCACTGCGCCGGCTGGCCGGAACTTGGAGCCACGATCGACGCCCTCTCCTGGGATGAGATCGTGGCCAAGAGCGGCGTCTCCAGGCGGGAGATCGACGACCTCGCCGCTCAATACGCCGAGAGCCGGCGGGCGGTGTTCGCCTGGACGATGGGTGTGACGCACCACCTCCACGGCGCGGCCACGGTCCAGGCGATCGCGGCGCTGGCCCTGATGCGGCGGATGGTGGGTCGGCCCGGCGCGGGCCTGCAGCCGATCCGCGGCCACTCCAACATCCAGGGCATGGGCACCGTCGGCGTCACGCCCAAGCTCAAGCAGGCGATCTTCGACCGGCTCGAGAGCCACTTTGCCGTCAAGCTCCCCACGACGAAGGGCTTCGACACGCTCGAGTGTCTCGACGCCGCCGACGCCGGGAAGATGCGATTCGCCCTTTGCCTCGGTGGCAACCTCTGGGGGGCGAGCCCCGACGCGACCTATGCGGAGCGGGCGATGGGAAAGATCGACACGGTGGTCTATCTCAGCACGTCGCTCAACACCGGCCACGCTGGCGGCCTCGGCGGTGAGGAGACGATCATCCTGCCGGTGCTCGCCCGCGACGAGGAGCCCGAGCCCTCCACGCAGGAGAGCATGTTCAGCTACATCCGGCTCTCCGACGGCGGCAAGCCGCGGCACCCGAGTGACGAGCGGTCGGGGCCCCGGGCCGAGGTCGAGATCATCGCCGAACTGGCCCTGCGGGTGCTGGGCGAGGGCGGCCCGGTGAACTGGCGGGACATGGCCCACACCAGCACGATCCGCCGGGCCATCGCCACGATCGTGCCCGGACTCGAGCAGATCGCCGAGATCGACAAGACGAAGAAGGAGTTTTCGATTCCGGGGCGGGCCCTCGACACGGCCAGCTTCCCCACGGCGGACGGCAAGGCCCACCTCGTGGTTCACGACCTGCCGGCGGCACCGGACGGGCTCGTGCTGATGACGATCCGCAGCGAGGGTCAGTTCAACACCGTCGTCTACGAGGAGGAGGATCTCTACCGCAACCAGACGCGGCGGGACATCGTCTTGATCCATCCCGACGACATCCGCAGGTTCGAGCTCACGGCTGGCGGCCGCTGTCGGATCGCGAGTGCCGCCGGCGAGATGCGCAGCCAGATCGTGTCGGCGTTTCCGGAGATCCGACCCGGCTGCGTGGCGATGTATTACCCCGAGAGCAACGTGCTCGTTCCCAAGGCGGCCGACCCGCTCTCGCGGACGCCGGCCTACAAGAGCATCCCGGTCACGATCGCCCCCGACGAAGCGACGACCACGTCGCCGCGGCTGAAGCCCGAACTCGTGGCCGCCGGCACGCCGCGGGACAAGATGAACCAGTGCGGGTGAGGCTCTGACGCGGCCCTTGCGCTGAGGCGCGGGGTCGCCCGTGCCATCTCGCCGGACGCTCGCTTCGGCCCTCCAGGCCTCCGCAGCGCTCGATGCTGCCCTCGCTTCGGCATCCTGCCTGCGCTCGGCCAGCAACGCCGCTCGATTGGCACGGGCGACCCCTCGCGGGCCGTTATTCAAATAATGACTTCTGCTCGGAGGCCGCCGCCTTGCGGCGGGGCTTCGGGGCTGCGGCTACGTCGCTCTCGAGCGCGAGCAGGAGGTCACGGGCCCGCTCGATCACCTTCGTGGGCACACCGGCCAGCCGGGCCACGTGCACTCCCCAGCTCTTGTCGGCGGCACCGGCGGCGACCTGGTGGAGGAAGACGAGCTCGTCACGGTGCTGCTTGACGAGCACCTGGGCATTGCCCACGCCCGGGAGTCGCGCCAGTTCGGCGAGCTGGAGATAGTGGGTGGCGAAGAGGGTCCGGCAGCCCACCGTGCCCTGGAGGTGTTCCACGACGGCCTGGGCGATCGCCAGGCCGTCGAACGTGCTCGTGCCCCGGCCCACCTCGTCGAGGATCACCAGGCTCCTGGGCGTCGCGCGATTGAGGATCCGCGCGGTCTGCGACATCTCCACGAGGAACGTGCTCGCCCCCCGGGCCAGGTCGTCGCCGGCGCCGATCCGGGCGAAGAGCCGGTCCACGATGCCCACCCGGCACCGCTTGGCGGGCACGAAGCTTCCCGCCTGGGCGAGCACGGCCACGAGGGCCGCCTGGCGGATGAAGGTGCTCTTGCCGCCCATGTTCGGCCCGGTCACCAGCAGGATCGCCGGCGCGTCGGCCGCCGGCCGCGGGCCGTCGGGAGGCCGGGCCGCCAGCGCGAGGTCGTTGGCCACGAGCGTGCCCGGCGGCAGCAGTTCCTCGAGCACCGGATGGCGGCCGGCCTCGATCTCCAGTTCGCCGCCGGCAGTGATTTCCGGCCGCACCCAGCCCCGGCGGCGGGCCACGTCGGCCAGGGCCACGAGCACGTCGAGGATCGCGAGGATGCCCGCCGCCCGGTCGAGCCGGCGCCGCTCGCCGGCCACGAAGCCCCGCAGGTCGTCGAGCAGTTCGACCTCGCGGCGGATCGCCTCCTCCTCCGCGCCGAGCACCTGACGCTGCCGCTCGTCGAGTTCGGGGGTGGTGTAGCGCTCCGCGTTCTTGACCGTCTGCTTGCGGACATACTCTGGAGGCACCTTCTCGGCGTGCGACCGGCCCACCTCCAGAAAAAATCCGAAGACGCGGTTGTAACCCACCTTCAGCGAGGCGATGCCCGTCCGCTCGATCTCCTGCGCCTGATACTGCGTGATCCAGGCCTTGCCGCCGCTGGCGAGCTCGCGAAGCTCGTCGAGTCGCGCATCGAATCCCGGGCGGACGAAGCCCCCCTCGCGGGCGAAGACCGGACAGCCCTCACGGAGCGTGGCGGTCACGCGGCCGGCGATGTCGGCGCACGGGTCGAGGCTTTCCCGGAGGTCGGCCAGCAGGCCGCCGCAGCCGGTGAGCAGGGTGAGCACGTCGGGCAGGGTGGCGGCCGCGTGGCCGAGCCGCTCGAGATCGCGGGGCCCGGCCCGGCCGGTCACGACCCGGCCCACGAGCCGCTCGACGTCGCCGATCCCGGCCAGCCGCTCGGCGAGCCGCGCCGCCCGCGAGGCGTCGGCCACGAACGTGGCCACGGCGTCGTGCCGGTCGATGATCGCCCCCCGATCCACGAGGGGAGCCGTGAGCCACTCGCCGAGGAGCCGCGCTCCCATCGCTGTCTTCGTCCGGTCGAGCACTCCGGCCAACGAGCCGTCGCGGCGGCCGGTGGCCGTGCCTCGGACGAGTTCGAGGCTGCGGCGCGACGCCTCGTCGATCTCCAGCCGCAGGCCCGCCCGCCACGGGGCGAGCGTGTCGATGCGGCCCACGGCCGCCGGCTCGTTCTCCTCGAGGTAGGCCACGATGCCGCCGGCCGCGGCGATGCCCAAGGCGTCTTCGGCCGGCTCGAAGCCGAAGCCCTCGAGCCGGCGACCCCCGAGCGCGCGGCCGAGCGCCGTCTCGACCGTCGCCTTCTCGAACCACCAGTCGGGCCGCGTCGTGACCACACGGCCGTGCCCCGCGGCCCGCACGAGCTCGTCGACGTCGTGTCGATCCCGCTCGGCGCAGAGGCACTCCGCCGGATCGAGCCGCAGGAGGTGGTCGGCCACGTCGTCACGCGGAATCACCGCCGCTTCGAACCGGCCCGCGGCCACGTCGATCCACGCCAGGCCCACGCGTGCGGCGGTGTCGTTCGCGGCGTGGTCGCCCCGGCGCCGCTCCGGCAGGATTGCCAGGAGATAGTTGCTGCGGTCGGGGTCGAGGAGCGACTCGTCGGCCGCGATGCCGGGTGTGACGATCCGGGTCACCTCCCGGCGCAGGAGCCCCTTCGTCGTCTTGGGGTCGTCGATCTGCTCGCAGATCGCGACGTGGCGGCCGGCGGCCACGAGCTTGACCAGCTGCGGGTCGAGCTGATGGTGTGGAAAGCCGGCCATCGGCAGGGCATCGGGCCCCTTGTCGCGGCTGGTGAGCGTGAGGTCGAGGAGGGCGGCCGCCTCGCGGGCGTCGTCGCCGAAGAGTTCGTAGAAGTCGCCCATGCGAAACAGCACGAGCGCTCCGGGGCAGCGGGCCTTCGCCGCCTCGAACTGCTGCATCATCGGTGACTTGGCGGCCGCCATGGCGAAAAATGTAGCAGCCGGGGGCCGGTTTGCCGGCGAGGCTTTGACCGCCGTCACGGCGGGGCGTAAAAACCATGGGGCTCGCGTCACATGCGCGGGCGCCGATGAGAGGCCCCTGCGATGGGGATCTGTGAACCTGGTCAGGGCCTAACCGCAGCAGCCATAAGCAGTCGTCCCTTTGTGCGGTGGGCCTCTCA
>CAXNGP010000163.1:0-5329 GCA_964201845.1 Pirellulales bacterium | reverse complement strand
GCGGCCATCGTGGCCTCCGCTCGCTCCGTGCCAGCTTCGCTTCGGCATCCTGCCTGCGCTCGCTGCCAAGGCCGTCTCGATTGGCACGGGCAACCCCTCGCGTGACAGCTCCTATCACACTTTGGCTGGGCGGAACCAGCGGCCGGCGCGGGTCGTGAGCAGGGCGGGCAGCACGATCAGGTCGCCCACCAGCGCGGCCGCCACCAGCAGGGAGAGCATCCAGGCGAACCGCTGGGTCGGGGCGAAGGGGCTGGCCGTGAAGGCCAGGATCCCGAGCCCGCAGACGAGCGCGCTTTGCGTGAGCGCTCCGGCGGAGTGGCGGTAGGCCGCCTGGACCGCCGCCGCCCGTCCGTAGCGCGAGAGGGGGCCGGCCGAGGCCGCGAGCCCGCGGCGGAAGAAGGTCAGGAAATGGAAGGTGCCATCCACGGCCATGCCCAGCGCGACCGACGCGGTCATGACGCTGCCGATGTCGAGCGTGGCCCGGGCCCAGCCCAGCAGTCCGAACAGCAGCACCATCGGGAAGATGTTGGGGATCATGGCCAAGAGGCCGGAGACGACGCCCCCTTCCACCGCCATCATCACGAGTGAGATCACGACGCAGGCGGAGAGAAAGCTCGTGAACAGATCGCGAAACAAGGTGTTCTGAATGGCGTTGATCAGCGGCATCGCTCCGGTCGAGAGCGCCGCGACGCCCCGATCCTGTCCGCCGTGGGCGGCGATCACCGGCTCCACGGTGCGGCGGACGTCGGCGAGCAGTGATTCGTAGTCGAGCCCGGCGAGGGCCGAGGTGCGGGCGGTCACCCTCCAGAGTTGCCCGCCGTCGACGTCGCGGATCAGCCGCATGTCGGAGAGCTGCGAGAGTTGGGCCTCGAGTCGCCGGGCGATCACCACCTTGCGGGCCACCGTCAGGGCGGCCGATACGTCGGGCAGGTCGGGTAGGAACAGGGCGGCCGACGTCACGCCGGTGACGGGGCTGAGCGTGTCGAGAGCCGCGCCCACCTCACGCACGATGTCGAGCCGCTCGGCCGAGCGGATCTCGCTCGCGTCTTCGAACCGCACGAGCACCTCGATGGGCACCAGCGGCCCGATCGCCCGCTCCAGCCAGGCGTAGTCGGTGATCATTCGGCTCCCGGGCGCGAACAGCGTGTCGATGCCGACGGAGGTGCGGATGCCCCCGATGCCGGCGGCGGCGGCGGCGAGGGTCGCCGCAGTGGCGGCCACGATCAGGCCCGCCCGTCTGGTCACCCAGTCGGCCCACGGCTGGCCGGAAGGCCGTTCGGAGCCGTCGAGCCGCCGGCGGATGGGCCAGCGGGCGAAAATCCCGGGCAGGACGAGGAACATCACCACCAGCGTGCCAAGCACGCCGATCGCGCCGTGGAAGCCGAACACGCGGATCGGTTCGAGCTCGCTGACCACGAGCGAGGCGAGCCCCAGTGCCGTCGTGCCGGCCGAGAGCGTGCAGGGAAGCCAGGCGATCGTCACGGCCCGCATGGCGGCGCCCCGCCCCTGGCCAAGGCGATATTCCTCGACGAGGTAGTTGACCAGGTGGATGCCTCCGGACACGCCGAGCGTCAGCACCAGGAGCGGCATCACGATCAGCACCGGGTTCATCCGGTCGCCCCAGAGACCGACCGAAGCGAAAGCCAGCCCGACGCACCAGAGCGACAGCACGAACACGACCACCGCGTAGCGGAAGGACTGCAGCGCCATCCAGGTGAGCGCGAACACGATCGCCGCCGCCGGCGGCCCGTAGACCCGCAGGCTTTCGTCGCTGGCCGCATCGACGGCCACGTCGTCGACGACAGGGCCGGCTAGGTGGAGGTCGGCGGCGGCGACCCCCGCCGTGTCGCGGGCCGTGGCCCGGATCCAGTCGATGGCCCGGCGACGGTCGGCCCGGCCGGCGTCGGTGAAGCCGATGACGACGCACGTCTGCTCACCGTCGGGGCCCACGAGCACGCCCGTCAGCCGTTCGACGGCGGCGGAGCGGTCGAGCCCGAGCGGGGGCGCCGTGAGGCGGGCGACCGCCTGTTGGCCGGAGGCGACATCCTCGAACCATGGCCGACCGGCGGCGTCGCGGGGCGCGCCGGGCCCGGTGGCCGCCTCCACGAACCGGGCCACCGCCGGGGCCTCGATCGTGCAGCCCTGCCACGAGGCCACCACGACGTCGCCGCTCTCGAAATCGGCCGTGAACTGGGCGTAGGCGCGGCGGGCCGGATAGGCCGCGGGCACCCAGTCGATCGGCGTCGTGGCGTTGACGCCGAGCAACGAGATGGCGCTGGTCGCGATCCAGGGAACCGCGGCGGCGAACGCCGCGAGCGCGACGAGCGCGATCCGGAACAGCCGTGCCCCGCTGCGGTCGGCCCAGAAGCGACGCTGGTGACGGGTCCGACGGTGCGGGGTGGCGGTGGGGTCGCTGTGCATGGCCGCCACTTTCTTACCGCAGGCTGTCGGTGGAAGGGAGGAGGTGGTGTCGCTGGCGGGTGTCGCGACGCGGGGCAGGGCGGGATTCCCGCCGTCAGGCGTTGACCCGTTCGAGCTTCGTGATCCTGCCGGTACCGACCCACTCGGCCACGACGATGTCGCCGTTGGGGGCGAAGCAAGCGTCGTGCGGGTGCACGAACTGGCCCGGCAGCCACTTGTCGGGCTGGCCGCGGAGGTTCTTGATCTCGGCGAGCCGCTCGACTGCCCGGCCGAGCCGGGCCACCACCTTGTTCTCCCCGTCGAGCAGCGTGACGCAGGCCTGGAGTTCCGGCACCAGCATCAGGTTCTTCCAGGTGTCGATGTTGGCCGGCAGGCCGAAGCCGGGGATCGTCTGTTTGTAGGTGCCGTCCAGGCCGAACAGTTGCAGCGTGTTGTTGGCCCGGTCGGTGACCACGATCGAGGGCTCGCGGCCGGGCCGCCTGTCCACCCACACCCCGTGAGGCGTGTTGAACGTCCCCTCCCCCTTGCCGGCCCCGCCGAAGCACGATTGCCACTTCGCATCCGCCCCGTAGCGGTGGATCTTGAAGGAACCGTAGCCGTCGGCAAGGAAAAACTCGGGAGCTTTCGTGGTGTCGTCGTCGAGGAAGGCGACGTTCGTCGGCAGGAAACCCTGGCGGCTCCAGTTCGGCTTCGTCGACGTGTCCTCGCCGGCCGCGTAGGCTCCCGACTCCATCGGCGCCTTGCGATACCAGACCGTCTCGCCGTCGAGCGTGAGCTTGGCGAAGCACTTGGCCTGCTGGTAGGCGCAGACGTAGAGAAACTCCTCGCCCCCCTCGCGGCGGACCTCGATCCCGTGACCGCCTCCCTGAAACTCGCCGCCGAAGGCCCGGATGAACTTCCCCGCCGGATCGAACACGAAGATGGCAGGGTGATCCTTCTGTTGCTTTCGCCCCTCGTGGATCACGTACAGGTTGCCGGCGGAATCGAGGGCCACGCCGTGGGTCGTCTGCCAGGTGAACCGGTCTGGCAGGTGCGGGAAGTCGTGCTTCACGCGAAACGTGTGCTCCCCTTCGCCGACGATGATCTCGTCGGCCAGCCGGCGGGAGCGGGCCGCAGCGGGGCGGGGCACGGAAGCCGCCGCAAGGGCCGCGGCCCCGGCAGTGAACGCGCGGCGGGAAATCAGTGGGCTGCCGGGGGCATCGCTCATGAGAACTCCTGCATGGCTGGAGTGATGGGGGTGGCCGACGATCACGTCGTGCCCGCAGCGTATCGGGCCGAAGGGGCCAGCGGCCAGCCCCGGAGCAGAACCACTGAGCGCGGCCTCAGAGCCGGCCGCTTTCCGGCAGCCGGCGGGAGGTCCCGAGCGAGGCGGTCAGGCAGAGCGGTGCACGACACGCGGCGCGGAGAACGCATGGCCATGGCTACCGGGAGCGGAAGATGCGGCTCGTGAAGGCCTCGACGATGGCGGTGCGGAGGCCGTCGTCGTCGGCCTCGACCCGGGCGACAATGTCGTCGATCTCGTAGCGGTCGACGCGTTCCATCACGCGGCCGGTGCCATACGACAACAGCATTGAGATCAGATGCCGCTTGAACGCCGGGCTGCGCTGCTCCAAGAGGAGCTGCTTGTACTCGGCGAAGTTCGCGTAGGCGTCGCCGTTCGGCAGCGTTCCGCTGGTGTCGACCGCCAGCGCGGGGGCGGAACCGTTCGCCTTGGGATACTTCGCCCGGTGGCGGCCGATGGGATCGAAGGCCTCGAGGGCGAACCCCAGTGGGTCGATCCTGCGATGGCACACGGCGCACGCCGGATCCGCGCTGTGCCTGGCCAGCCGCTCGCGAAGCGTGGTGGCGCCCGACACGTCCGACTCGACGGCCGGCACCTCGTCGGGCGGCGGCGGCGGCGGGGTGCCGAGGAGGTTCTCCATGACCCACACGCCGCGGGTGACGGGCGAGGTGTCGACGCCGTTGGCGCTCACCGTCAGCACCCCCGCCATCCCCATCACACCGCCACGCTGGCGGCGATCGGGAAGCGTCACCCGGCGGAAGCCGTCTGCCAGCCGGAGCGTGTCGCGTTCGGGCAGGCGGTAGAGGGCGGCGAGCTTCTTGTCGACGAAGGTGTAGTCGGCGTCGAGGAAATCGGTGATCGGGCCGTTGGTCTCGAGGAGCTGGGTGAAGAACAGCCTCGCCTCCCGCTTCATGGAGGTGGGCAGATCCTGCGCGTAGTACTCGCCGGCCGCCTGCCGCGGCGGTGGCAGCAGCCCGAGGTCGCGGAGGGCGAGCCAGCTGTCGACGAAGTCGTCGACGAACGCCGCCGACCGCTCGTCGTCGAGCATCCGCAGGACGTGCCGCTCGAGGCAGGCCGGATCCGTGAGCTCCCCCGACTCGGCCGCGGCGTCGAGTTCCGCATCGGGCGGCTGCGCCCACAGGGCATACGACAGCCGGCTCGCCAAGTCGAAGGGACGCAGCCACTCCTCGTCGTCCGGCGTCCCTTCCGTGAGATAGAGAAATGACGGAGAGCAGAGGATCATCGCCAGGGTATCGAGCGTTGCCTGTCGCGCGGTGGCCCCCTCGTCTCGCCGCTTCGCGTAGAACGCCTCGATCCGCATCCGGTCGGCCTCGTCGAGCGGTCGGCGATACGCCCGCCGGGCGAAAGCCGCCAACTGCTCGACTGCCCGATCGGCCTGGAAACCTCCCGGTCCGAAGGCGGCGACCTCCTCGGCCGCCCCGCCGGGCTCGGGCAGGGGACCGTGAACCTTGATCTCGTCGATGCGGATGTGGGGCAGCTTGCCACGGCGGAGGAGATGTGAGCGATCGACGCCGTTCACCTTCTGGTCCTCGATCTCCAGTTCGGCGGCATATTTCTTGTTGAGCGTAATCACCGAGGCGCGCGACTCGTAGGGACCGTTGGGGA